>JBBRHN010000203.1:0-5259 GCA_038222685.1 Chthoniobacterales bacterium
GCGCAGCCTGTCCCCTCGCAACTCGAATCCCTCCGCTCGACCGAGGCCATCGGCGCGACGTGGCGTCTCGACGGGCTCGTCCAGCGCGATGCTATTTTTGCCTTGCGCAAATCTTCCCCGCCCTTTCCCGCCCTCGACCACAAAATCATCGACCTCACTTCAAAGGACACGATTGCCGTCGTCGAAGCCTCGCTCCGCACCCAAGGCCTCGCAGATCTCGTGAAATCCGCCGTCCCACAGGCAGCCGAGATCCCCGAAATCCTCGCCCTCATCGATCTCGCCACTCTGGCTTACGGGCAAGACGCCGGCCTCGTCGCCAACTGGCCCGCTGGTCAAACCGCCCCTTCCGTTTTTGCTGCCCTCGACGTCAAAGACAAAGACAAAGCCACGCAATTTCTCACGCAGGTCCTCCAATTCGCCCCCAACCACACGACATCCACGACGAACGGACTCACGCTTTACTCCATTCCATCCGGCAACCCCATCGCCTCTCCGACCATCGCGCAGACGGACTCCTTCCTCTTCGTCGGACTCGACCCCGCCACCGTCGTTCAAATCGCCTCCCGCCAGCCCGGCATTCCCTCCCTTTCCGCCACACCCGACTTCGCCCTCGTTGCCGACTCCTTCAAAAAATCCAACGAAATGTTCGCCTTCATCGACTCAAAAATCGTCTTCGAACGCGCCTACAACGCCCTCCGCCCCATCATCATTTTTGGTGCCACCGTCATGCCCGACATCGGCGCCGTTGTGGATACCACCAAACTCCCTCAAACCGACACCATCACCAAACACCTCACGCCCATGACGCTCTCCCAGACCATCACCGCAGAAGGCACACTCATCGAATCGAGCGGTCCCCTCACCATCACCCAAACGCTGTTCGCGGTCCTCTCCGCAGCCGGCGCTGCCAGCCCTAAACTCCTCGGTCGCTAGCCCCGCCAATAAATTTCCCATCGAAACGCTTGCCCCCTGCTCTCGTTTCGCTATTCTCCTCAGTCCGCGGCTGGGTAGCTCAGTTGGCAGAGCAGAGGACTGAAAATCCTCGTGTCGGGGGTTCGATTCCCTCCCCAGCCACCACTTCCAAAACTTCGGGTCAATGCCTCACAATTGACCGCGGCCAAGAGCTTTGTACAATCCGCACTCTGGATTGGCCGGATCGCGTAAAATCTCGCCAAAGTGCGGTTCGGTCTCTTCAACTCGCTTCCCAAGCCTCCTGACATTGCTCCGAATAAGGAGCAGGTGCGCGGAAATCGTTCTGCAACTCGGCACACGGACGTGGAGCACGAAAGATACCGTAAGCGGGTATTGCATCGCTAGGCGTGCGGGATCGGGAAAGAGTCAATGCGCGTCAACGAGATAAGTTCCAGAGTTACCAGACCGTGCCGAACCGGGCGGCACCTGCCTCGATCAAAAGGGGGCATCTTGAGCCGCGCGTCCCCCGCCCACAATTGCGTAGGTGACGGGGGCTGGATTTTGGAATGATTGCCATGCCTGGTTCAAAGCCTTCCTGCTCGCAAAAAAAGCGAACTTCAATAATCTGCTTACATGCACATTCGACGGGAACAAGAGATGGACGCATGATCGGGAAGAGCACGCTAATACCAATGACAACGAAAATGATAGCAATTGCATTATGCTCGGCATGGAGTCTGTCCGTGCTGACTTCACGTGCGGAACCAGTGAAAGTGTGGTCGAATGTCTCCGAGGCTCAGCTTCCCGCCCTAGCAGAGGTTTCCAGTACGATGGGATGGATGTGAGCCCCGCCGCTGCAACGAGCGACTCCAGCGGGAAACATTGGCGTGCTTTGGTTTAGTTTTGACCGCCCCAAGGATGCGATCGGGGGCTGGACCGAGCAGACGCTTGAACCCTGGCTTCGAGCGGGTGGCGGGCTGCTGATTTTTACCGGTCGCGATGGCGGTCCGCAGGATGCGTTTGCCTTAGGCCGTCTCCTGCCTACGTCGGCATGGCATACATTGATCTATCGTAACAGGCGAGGGAAACAACGGGGACCATTGCAGACCGCCGGAGGGGATGCCACATTTTTTGGCGGTTTAAAAGTGCCGGATGTGACCTTGGGTTACCATTTCGACATCCGGCCCCGGCCAGCCGTCGAGGGCGGCAATTGGCGTTACGAAAGGTTTGCCCAAAAGGGTACCCCGGTGGACTTTGATAAGTGGAGTCGCCCGACGGCAAATCGCGACGCCCGCGTGCGTCTCTGGGGCGGCGAGATTACCCGGCCTCCATTGCTGGTCACGGGGCGCTACGGTGCAGGCCGCGTGGCGGTCGTCGCCACGGGGCCAGAAGCCATCAGCGGGCCAAACACTGCGGAGTTTTTCAAATCGATTTTCGAGTGGCTTGCAGGCCAGCGCAGCGACGACATTCCTGCTCCCACGCCTGCGGATTCCCGCGTCAAGGCCGGAGAGCCCGCGGTCGTTCGCCCCGCTTGGGAAGGCGGGGGGGAGGTTGAAGCGTAGAAGCGGCGGTCGAATTGCCTGCCCGCCAACTCGTGCTTCAACTCAAAAAGGATGCCGCTCCCCAAGAAGTGGTGCTTGTTTTGCGCATGGCAACGTGGGAGCGGGCTCCAGTTGAAGACCGCATCCTGATTCTCAAGCCGGATAACATGGGAAGGGTCGTTGTCGATCTGCCCTCACCTGGACCACGAACGGTCGATGCGCTCGACTTTCAGGATGCTTTTTGGATTCGCCTCGGACTTCTTGAAGAGGGCGGAAGGATAGTGGCCTTGGAATCTCCGTGGTTTTTTGCCGATGCCACCTCGAGTGCACGACTCAGCCTGCAAACAGTTTCCATCGACGGTCGGCCCTACCCATTCAATGCGAGCGGGGTGGAAACGCTTTTCTGGCGTGTGCGGATGGGCGCCCACATCGGGCACTTTGCGTTTCCGCCCGGCGCGGAGGTGGAGGCCACGGTGGATGTCTCCAATGCGGTGCGCAACCTTGCTCCGGCGGCCAGCATTGGCGATTTGCAACGCCAAGACCACACGATAGCCCGCGCACTCAACGATCTGGCGTTTCATAGCAAAGGGCCCCGGGACAATGTGCAGGCCTTCGGCACATGGAGTCCGGATAAATCGCCTCAGCCGACCGGGGTCGCCTTTACCTTTGTTGAGCCAGCGGTTGTTTATGGGGTGGCGCTCTCGGGGGATTCCAGCGGCGACCAATGCCCGCCAGTTGTCACGATCCAAGCCGGCGACAAAGCGATCGTTATTGACGATCTCGCCGCCCGTCTGAAAAAGGGTGCGGGCCGTGCCTATTTCGAATTGCCGCAGGTGACCACTGCTGAACTACAACTCTTGTTCCCCGGATCCTCGTAAAAAGCCCGCGTTGCCGAATTCCGCTTTCCACCGCTGCCTCGGTCGCTAAAACCGTTCAAGGAATGAGTGATGACTCGACTTGGGAGTTGCACGACGAAGACATTCCTTTCACCACCGCCCGGCAAATGACCGCCATGGCTTGGAATCCCAACTGGCGCTATTCGACGCTTATCCAATGGGGTTGGAACTCATTCCGATCCATCTGGCACGCGCCCGTTGGAACGGCAGAACCTTCACGCCGACATTACTATGACCGCGCTTGGCGTGGAGTGCGGCGCCCTGGAGGCGGTTACCGGTCCACGCACACCTTTGGATTTAACCAAAACGGTTACGACAGTTGGACCATGACCGGGCACGATTTGCAGCAATGGTGGAACCTCAAGGAGCACCACGCTCTCATTGATCCACAGGCTCCTCTTGATGCCGCATTGGTTCTCGGCACCGCACGTTTCGAGTCCCGGGAGTTTTTCCGCTTCAGCGGTGGTGGCATGGGTGGCAATGAGCTTGGGAACGTCCTCAACAACGCATCGGCCGTTCAAAGCGTCCTTCAGCGTGCCGGGGTCAGCATCCCATACTCTACGAATGCCCGTGACGTAGGGGAACCAGAGAAAGATCGCGCCCTGATTGTCGTTGGCCTTGCAGAATGGACCGATGTTGATCTCCAGATGTTTGACAAATGGGTCAAGGAAAAGCGACCCATTATTGCCGTAGAGGGCCAGACCGATAAGGCCACGCACGCGGCGCTTCTCGCCCGCCTCCAAGCGCAGGCTGGCGAGCCTGAGACGGTTGGCACTGTGCTTGACCGGCCCGTTCAGCGTTTCGGCAGCGTTTTGCTTCTTCCCGTCACCGAGGCTGAACTCGGCTTCGTCGGTCTACCCGGTTGGGAAGACCGACTATCCACCCACCTACAGCAACCAGTGATTTTTGCTCCCGGCACCGCCGGTTACGCTTTCTTCCGTGGCAGCCAAGTGCTCAGCGTCGTTGAGGACTGGTTGGAAAATCCCCGCACTGTCGAAATTAAACTCAAAAAATCCGTTTTGCCCGGCCAAGTGCGCGCCGCATCGATCAACGAGAACGTCCCATTGGAAGTGCGCGAAGAAGGCGACTTTTGGATTGCCAAACTACCGCTCCGAAACGGCGATGCGGACGTCATTTGCTGGGAACCTCTTCCATGAAACTCATCACCCTATCCGCTTTTTCGGTTCTGCTCCTATCACTGGCTTCAGCACCTGCGGCCGACCCTGCGCTAAAAATTGCGGTTTCGGCCACAGCTCCACCTGGAAGCAAATCGGGATCACCCTTATGGGCGGCACGGAACTGAGTGGTGCTCTTGAGGAGGGCGGTGAATTACCCGTTGGCGGCGTGAAGGTCAAGTATTGGAGGCCAGGCGCATGGACTGGCGCAGGCAGTGATTTTTCCTTCCGTCACTTTTCGACCGGTCTGCATCGACGTAGTGCTGGCAACTGCATCGCGGTCTTCCAGTTCGCGACACCGATGGCCGCCGCCAAAGCCGCTCCGGGCATTGCGCTAGCCGCAAAACTCGGCGCAAAAGGTCCCAATCGCTAGCTGAAGGAAGGAGAAAATCCTCTTCTCGGAGCTGGGACCTGGCAACAGGAATTGGCCGTCTCCGGCAGTAATCTCGTTTTCAGCAATTTCCAAAAATGACCCCGCTGTCTGTCCGGATCGCGGAAATCAATGCCCGGCGCGGGGATTCACCTTTTGCTTTTTCACTTCGGACGGCGTGCGGGTCGTGAGCCGGCGGCTCCTACTGCGGACTTCGTCCGAAGGAGCGGCCCCCACGTCATCATTACTTCAGACCAGTCGTTGCGGTGCCTTGCATGAAGGTTTGCAGCGCGACGAAGAACAGGACCAGACCGCAGGATGACCAGCACACTGGTCGCCATGAGGAAATCCCAACGCGTCCAGCC
>JBBRHN010000204.1:0-5249 GCA_038222685.1 Chthoniobacterales bacterium
CTGGAGGTGTCGGGTGGCGAGGGCTTTTTCGATGCGCGCCTGACGGGGCAGAAGCCAGTCCATGGCAGCGTAGAGATGGTTTTCGTCAACGTCATCGGGAAGGGCGCATTCCTGAGCCAAGGTGCTTGTGAGGGTCTCCGGACCCAGGCAGCGTGAGATGGCGAGCTTGGAGCCCGGAAAAAGGATGCGTGCGGCGATCATGGCCATGCAGGCGTTGCGCTCCGGGGAAGGCTTGGAACCCAAGAGATTGGGAATGCCCAGCTTGCGCATGGTGGAGAGGACGGCCTCAACGTGCCCGCGGGGCCGGGAGCGGGTGATGCGGAAGGCCGCTGCCGTCGGGTCGCCCAAACTGCCGGCGGAGGGTCCGGCTTGGCAGAGCCGGCGCAATCCCTCGACGAGGTGGGACGGCCACTTGGAGAGGTTGGCGATGGTGCGGTGCTTGACCTTGCCGTCCCGGCGGAACGTTTCGCGCAGCAGGATGCAGGGCGGAGAGTCGCGATTGGGGAATATCATGACCGTGGGAACGGCTCTGGCTCGGGTTGCCGGGAGAGTCGCCAAAATTCTTCTTTGAGACACTTTTTACTGAGACACCCGAGTTCTTAACAATCATAAACCCTTGATTATGAAGTGCAGCCGGAGGAGTTCGAATCCCCAACCTTCTGATCCGTAGTCAGATGCTCTATCCAATTGAGCTACGGCTGCGTGTGGCGGGAGAGGAAGTGAACAGTAAGGGGGGCGCGAAGTCAAACGGGAAAATGGGAAAAAAGGGGGCGTTTGTTTTTTTGACGGGGAGAGGGGATTGGGGCAGGATGGCAGGAGATGGATTTTTTCGAACGGCAGGCTCAGGCGCAGCGGCGGACTTCGTTGCTTGTGGTATATTTTTCCACGGCAGTGGTGGGGATCATTTTGGTCCTGCATGTTGGGCTTGCGCTGGCTTTGGGGTATTCGTTGTTTGACTATGGCGCTTTGGGTTTGACAGCGTTGGGTGTTGTGGGGGCGGTATTTCTGGGGAGTGTGGTGAAGACGATTGAATTGTCGCAGGGAGGCCGCGCGGTGGCGGCGATGTTGGGTGGGGCGCCGGTGGACTTGAATTCGACGGAGCCTTCCGAGCGGCGTCTCATTAATGTGGTGGAGGAAATGGCGCTGGCCTCTGGTGTTCCCGTGCCGGAATTGTTTGTGTTGGAGGACAAAAGCATCAATGCGTTTGCGGCGGGGCATGGGCCTGGGGATACGGCGATTGGGGTGACGCGTGGTTGTATTGAGCTGCTGTCGCGGGACGAGTTGCAGGGGGTGATCGGACACGAGTTCAGTCACATTTTGCATGGGGATATGAAGCTGAATATCCGGCTCATTGGTGTGTTGAACGGGATTCTTTTTTTGGCGGTGATCGGCGGGCTTTTGTTTCGGATTGGCGTTTATTCGCCGCGGTCGTCGAGTTCGCGGGATAACTCGGGGGCGGCGTTAGGGGTGGCGATTCTGGGTGCGGGTGTCGTGTTGTATCTGGTGGGATGGATCGGGGTTTTTTTTGGCAAGCTGATCAAGGCGGCGGTGAGCCGGGAGCGGGAATTTTTGGCGGATGCGTCGTCGGTGCAATACACGCGAAATCCCGAGGGGTTGGCGGGAGCACTGGCGAAGATCTCAAAATTTTCGTCGCGGCTGGAGAGTCCGAGGGCGGAGGAGGCGAGCCATTTATTTTTCGGGACGGGGACGGGCGATGCGTGGATGAAGTTGTTTGCGACGCATCCGCCCATCGAAGAGCGGGTCGAGCGGATCTCGCCGGGATTTGATATCGCCGAGGCGAAACTAGCGGCGCCGGTTCCTGCGCCGCACGTGGGACCGGCGAAAGCGAAGCAGGGAAGATTCGTGGCGGGGGGTCGGTTGGCGGAGGCGTTGTTACCAGGGCAGCCGCAGATGGCTGCGGCGGCGGCGTTGCTGGGGGGGTTGCCGGAGTTCTCGACGCAGGCGGTGCATGAATTGCATGGGGCGAGCGCGTTGGTTTTTGGGCTGCTTTTGTCGGACGACGACACGGTGAAGGGGAGGCAGATGGGGATGATCGAGCGGACGTTGCAGGACGAGGCTTTGAAGCTTGAAGTGAAGAGCGTGGGCATGTCGTCGGCGCAGAAAATTGCGCTGGTGGATTTGGCGATTCCAACGTTGAGGCATTTGTCGCCGCCGCAGTATGCAGTCTTTCGGACGACGGTGAAAAACCTTGTCGAGGCGGATGGGCAGATTGCGCTTTTTGAATACACGTTGCAGAAGATATTGCTGCGGCATTTAGATTTATATTTTTCGAATGCGACGGGGTCGGTGGTAAAATTCAAATCGTTGGTCCCGTTGTTGCCGGATGTGTCGGTTTTGTTGTCGGCACTGGCGACGTCGGGAGGTGGGGCGGTGGAGGAACTGGACGCGGCGTTTGATGCGGGCGTGATGGAACTTTTGGTGAAGCCTGCGTCGTTTCCGATGGTGCGGTCGGGTGCGATTGACTTGGCGGCGTTTGACCGCGCGCTGAATCGTCTTGCGGAGGCGGCGCCGGATGTGAAGCGGACGGTGTTAACGGCGGGCGGAGCTGTGGTGATGCAGGACGGGACTGTGAATGATCCGCAGATTGAGTTTTTGCGGGCGATTGCGGATGCGTTGGACTGTCCGATGCCGCCGTTTGTGCATACGTCGTGAGTGCGGGTTGGATTGCGCGGGAGGTGTTCGAGAAACTCTTGGCTGCGGGGACGACGGCGTTTCGGCTCTGGACGGGGGCTGGTGCCTGGGTCGAGAGATTTGGAGACTCGGCGATGGTTTCGGCTTCATCGGAGGCCAGGCTGAACGAGTTGGCTGGGGAGACGCAGGAATTTGCGGCAGGGGTCGGATGGAATTGTCGGCGTGTCTATGGGCGACTGCTGGTCAGGACGCCGGGGGCAGAGGATCGAGCGGCGTTGATCGCTGGCGAGGCCGGGGAAAGCGCACGAGAGGTGGTGCTGGAATGCGGACTACGCTACGAGGTGGATTTCGCGGCGAGCTACTCGGTCGGGTTGTTTTGCGATCAGCGGGAGAACCGGATGTTTCTCAAAAGGCGAGGGGTAAAAAACTTACTGAATACGTTTTCTTGCACTTGTGCGTTCTCTGTCGTGGCGGCGGCTGGCGGGGCGAAGACGACGAGTGTCGATGTATCAAAGTCGGCGCTGGAGCGAGGGCGCGCAAATTTTGAATGGAACGGAATCGCGGCAGAGGGGCATCGGTTTGTCGTGGAGGACGTGGGGGCATATTTGCACCGCCTGGTGAGGCGCGGAGAGATGTTCGATGCGATCGTGCTTGACCCTCCGACGTTTGGGCGAGGTGGGGGGAAACGGACGTTTCAGATTACCAAGGATTTTCCGGAACTGGTGCGAACGGCTGGTGTGTTGGCGGCGCCCGGCGCGGCGATTCTACTGTCTTCGAACTATCTGGCGTGGACGGATTATGATTTGGAAGAAGCGGCGCGGGACGAATTGCCACCTCGGACGAAGTTTGTGAGAGCGCCGCGTCCGGTGGATTTCGATCCGGGGACGGGGGCGGCGTCGGTGTGGGCGATTGTTCCTTGATCTTTATGCGGCGCTGGCTCGTATTGGTTGTGTGAACAAAATACTCATTACAGGTGCATCGAGCGGAATCGGGCGTGAGGTCGCTCAAAAACTGGCGGCGCGCGGGGCGCAGCTTGTGTTGAACGGGCGCTCAGAAGAGAAGCTCGCGGGCTTGGGTTTGGAGGCGACGTTGGTGGCTTCGGATCTGACGGTGGCTGGGGCCGTGGAGCAACTGATGGAGCGTGCGGTGGCGGTGATGGGTGGGATCGATGTGATCGTGCATTGCGCAGGTATCGGTTTGATCAAGGCCGCAGCGGACACATCGGATGCGGAGTTTACGAACGTGATGAATGTGAACACGAGGGGGACTTTTTTAGTGGCGCGGGAGGGATGCAAGGTCATGGCTGCTGAGAAGAAAGGGCTGTTCATCACGATCCCGGGAATCCTTGGGCGTGCGCCGATGCGCAATGCGTCCGCGTATGTGGCGAGCAAGTATGCGGTGACCGGCATGATCAAATGCTTCGCGCAGGAGTATCAACGGAGCGGAATCCGGTTTTGTCTCTTCCACCTCGGCGGGGTGGACAGTCCGTTTTGGGACAACATCTCGATGGCCGTGCAGCGCGAAAAGATGATTCCCGCGGGAGTGGCGGCGGATCTGGTGATCCAGGCCATCGACGCGCCTCCCCATTTGGTGCTGAGTGAGGTCGTGATGCAGCCGGAGAGCCATCAGTTGATTTAGTAAAACGGAAGTTTAGCGTTGAGGAGATGACTCTATGTGGGGTCATCAGTTTGGAGCCCGTGGATTTAAGTGTTTGCGCAACATGCAAGGTCTGCCCCCTCCGTGATACATCAGTCGCCTCGTCCATTCGGCGTTGATTCTATTTTATGGGACCGTCCCGAATGGCGTCACAACTCCCGGGGCTCTCTGCGCGAAATCTTTTTCCGATCTTACCGCATTTTCTACGACGCGTCCGAGTCGCCCCGTAGTGTCGAGATCCTTCACGTCTGGCACTGTGCTCGCGAGGAACCTGCGTTCTGAGTTTTCGCGTTACTAAAAGCCCGACTCAAAGTCAAAATCGATATACCTTGCCGTTCTCAAGCCGGGTCGCCCAACCTGTCAGGTCGTGACCCCAATCAAGCGCGCGGGGCATTGGTCATTCGGCATTGAGTCAATTCGAATGACACACACCTTTCCGCGCATGGACTTGCCCCCTTCGATGCATCAATTGCCTGACGCTTTTGGCTTTGATTCTATTTATGGGACCCCTTTTGCCTTTCGGGAAGTCATCATGGAAGTGCTTTCGAACGCCCAAAAGTTAGGAATTACAGGACCCCTCGACGACGGATCAAATAGGAGGCGGTTGTCGCAAGGGGATCGCTGCCGAGGACAGCCGCAGCCCCGGGATGAAGGCTGGAAACAGGATTTAGGTCAATGAAGAAGGCGTCGCCATTTTCATCAAGAAGGTATTCGATGGCGCCGAGTTCCATCCTTGCCGCTCGCGAAATCTTTCTGACGGCCTCTGCAATCTCTGGGTTGATTTCCAAGGGAGGCAGCAGAACTGCCTCCGGTTCCGGATGAGCGAGGCAGTAGTTGAACTGGTTCGGTTGGACCGGCGAGCGGACTTCGTAAAGGATGTCGGGTCCGAGGATTTCGATCCGGTGGACGCAGCCGTCTGCGGGGGTAAGCATTTCCTGCTC
>JBBRHN010000205.1:0-5239 GCA_038222685.1 Chthoniobacterales bacterium
CTTGCGGCACCATGCCACCGGATCGCCGCCGCCGAATTGCACCCAATATGTGTCGATCTCAAACTGAAGATTCTCGGGTGATGTCGCACGCGCGATGTAGTCCATCAACGTCTCGTCTCCAAGGCGGATGAACTTGATGGCGTGATTATGGTAGCTCAACACGCAGCCGGCCTTGCGGAGAACCGCGCCCGCGGCATCGAGGTCGGAGACCATCGCCTTCACCGCTGCAGGATCTTTGAAGTTAACACCCGCTGGGTAAGGGTAGGCCGTGTGCGTGACACCAAGGGTTTGGAGCTTTTCGACCACATCATGTGGCCGCTGCCGAATCATGTCGCCCGACTCGTGCGTCGCGCAGATTTTCATGCCGGCGTCGTCGGCGATGGTGCGCACTTCAAAAGGAGAGATATCCTCGCCGATTCCGCTGACCTGAACGGCCGGGTAACCGATCTCCTTGAGCTTGTGCATGGTTGTCGCGAGATCCGTAGACGTCTTGCAGAAGTCGCGAACGGTGTAGAGCTGGGCGGCAATTTGGGAGCGGTTCACGAGCTAATCATCCAGATTGCGCGTGCCGTCGTCAAAGCGTTTCGCGAAATGGAGCGAGAAAAGGATCAGCCCGGTCACGAGATACGCCGCCGCGAACTCCGGGCTAACCAACCAACCGAACACCGGAACGATACCCCCGGCATCGATTCGCCAAGAGTGGATGAGCCCCACGGCGGCAAGGGCCGCGCACGTCAGACACGAGACGGCAGCGGCGATAAATCGCCGGTCAATCGCAAACGCCACGATCGCCGCAAACCCCATGCTCGTGAGAAGGAAACCTTGATTGAGCGCGATGACGCCGTGAATGAAAAGGTTGTTTCCAAACTTCGGCAGCGCCTCTTCCAGCGGCATTCCCGCCACGCGCAGCGTCGTTTCGATCAGCAGCAAGGCCCACGCCGCGAGAGCAGGAAGGAACCCGACGGCGACGGCCACGGCGTGACGTTTGGGTGTCTCTTGAAACGCCTGCGCCACCATCACCAAGCCGATCCAAATTAAAATCCCCAGCGTCGTTTCCAGCGGCACGAACTGCAAAATCGCAGTCACGGCGCCGAAAAAACACAGCACAGCTATGACAACTCCATTGAGCGCCGAATATCCGATGCGCGCCCCCATCGCTTTCCATCCCGGATGTCCGATGTAAAGCGTCGTCGGAAACGCACTTCCAAAAAACGCCGCCACGATGCTCCCGAGTCCGTTGGCAGCCAGTGAAGGCATCGTCTCATACCGGTCGCCCGCCGCCTCCGCGCTCTCAAGCGTTTGCAGCGAGCCGAGCACATTGAACATCGCCATTGGCACAATCACCCCGAGATACCCCCAAAGCCCAGCCGACATCGCGTCCCATGCCGAGCGGTCAAACTGCGGCAAATGCAATCCTACCGTTGCCCCATCCACTACCGGCGGAAACAAATTCCACCCCACCGCCCTGAGCCCCCAAGCGATTCCCACGCCGATGAGAATCGCCACAAAACCCGCCGGCAGTCCAAGCGGGAGCTTCAGGCGCGCGGCATAGGCGATAACGATGAGAAACATCGGCACCACCGCAATCGCCGGTGACGCAAAAATCTGAAACGCAAAGCCCATCGTGATAAACGTCAGCGCGATTCCCGCCAGTGCCGAGAGCAACGCCGCCCTCGGCGCGCTTCGCCGCAACGGATCCACAAAAAACGCTGCCGCCAGCTCCATGACCCCGCTCAGTAAACACGCAAAGACCCCGGCCTGCCATACCTTCACCGGATCACCCGTCGCCCGCCACACCGGGCCCATGATGAAAAAAACAAACGCAATTAGGCTCACGGTATTGATCCCGTAAGGCAACGCCGTGACATCGTCCCTCCCCGTTGTTTTCGCCAGCCTCCACGCCTGCCACGAGTAAAATAAATTCCCCACCACAATCGACAAAGCCGCCCCCGGCAAAATCGTTCCCACCACCACCGAGACTGGAATTCCACAAACCAGCGGACACAACGTCACAATAAGCAGCAACTGGAGCAGGTTATCGACAAACAGGCCAACAAACCCATCCAGATCCCCGCGAACAAACCACCGTGTTTTCATGCGCCGCTGATCATCTCCAAACCCGAACACGAATCAAGCCAGAGACGCGACCGTGCCCGAACAAGCGAGTAAGAAGCGCTTGCGGTGCAGACTGGACAGGAGCGCGGGCATCTTGCCCGCTTCTCAGGCGGGCGACACGACCACGCTCCTGTGGCGAAAATCTCCCCCGCTCTTAGCCACACCCAAGGATCGCCCTGTTTGCTCACGCCGCTGGATGTTTTCGAAGAACTCCGTAGTATCGCGCCGTTCACATGTCCGCTCCCGCCGAAACTTTCATTGCCCGATGGTCGCAAGCAAAGGCCTCCGAGCGCGCGAATGCGCAGCAATTCCTGATCGAGCTGGCCGATTTGCTGGAAGTTCCGCGTCCGTCAAATTCGCATGACGAAGGCTATTCGTTTGAGTTTCCGGTGAAAATCCCGCGTAGCGACGGCACGTTCACGGAGGGACGGATGGATCTCTACCGGCGCACGGCATTCGTTCTGGAAGCCAAGCAATTCGCCGACCAGAAGGAGGAGCAAACGCCGCTGGCCATCGTCGCGGAGGAGGCGGCGATCTACAAAACCAAAAAAACCTCCAGTCCCGTGCGCGGCACAGGAGCATGGGATGACGCCATGCTCAAGGCGCGCGGGCAGGCCGAGCGCTACGCCCGCTCGCTCCCCGCGACGGAACCCAACCCGCCATTCCTCCTCGTCGTTGATGTCGGCCACAGCATCGAAGTCTTTGCGGATTTTACGCAGGCCGGAAAATCCTATCTACCCTTTCCTGACCCGCGCAGCTTCCGTATCCGACTCACGGATCTCGCGGATGCAGACGTCCGCGCACGCCTGCGCCGGATCTGGCTCGACCCGCTCTCGCTTGACCCCGCAAAAGTCAGTGCCGCCGTCACACGCGAGATCGCCGGTTATCTCGCTGTCCTCGCCGCTTCGCTGGAAAACGCTGGGCACGCCCCGCGCCTTGTTGCGGAATTCCTAACCCGCTGCCTCTTCTGCATGTTCGCCGAGGATGTCGGACTTCTGCCGAAAGAGGGCTTTCGCGGACTGCTGGAAAGCCTCCGCGAACAGCCCGAGGGCTTCGTGCCAAAATTAAAAACCCTGTTCGGCGAAATGCAGACCGGCACGGATTTTTCGGTGATCCTCAACCGGAAGCTCCTTCGTTTTAACGGCGGACTTTTCGAAGATGCCAGCGTCCTCCCGCTAGATGCCATTCAGCTTGGCATTCTGATCAAAGCCTCGACCATGCAGTGGAAGGATGTCGAGCCCGCCATCTTCGGCACTCTACTCGAACGCGCGCTTGATCCCGACGAACGCCATTCGCTCGGCGCCCACTACACGCCTCGTGCCTATGTCGAACGTCTCGTTCTCCCGACCGTCGTCGAACCCCTCCGCGAAGAGTGGCAAAACGTCCGCACCGCCGCTGTCGTCCATGCCCAAGCCAGCCGGATCGACGAGGCGCGGGCTGAGATTCGGAAGTTTCACGACCGGCTCTGCAAAGTCACCGTCCTCGATCCCGCCTGCGGATCGGGCAATTTCCTTTACGTCACGCTCGAACACCTCAAACGCCTCGAAGGCGAAGTCCTCGATGTGGCCGCCGGCTTCGGCGAGAACATGCTCCTCGACCTCGAAACTCACACCGTCGATCCTCACCAATTCCTCGGCATCGAACTCAACCCCCGCGCCGCATCCATTGCGGAAATGGTTCTCTGGATCGGATACCTCCAATGGCACTTCCGCACTCGCGGTGCCTCAATGCCCGCCGAACCCGTTCTCAAAAAATTCCGCAACATCGAATGCCGCGACGCCGTTCTAGCGTGGGATGGGGATCCGGTTCCGCTGAAAGATGAAATCGGAAACACCATCACCGTTTGGGATCGTAAAAGCAAAAAAACCGATTCCGTCACCGGTCGCGAGATCCCGGATGAATCCAAACGTGCCTCTCTCCTAAGCTATCCAAATGCCCGCCCTGCCGAGTGGCCGAAAGCGGATTTCATCGTCGGCAATCCACCGTTTCTCGGCCCAGCTCGGATGCGTGAAGACCTTGGAGATGGCTACGCGGAAACACTGCGAGCCACGTATCCCGATGTTCCCGAAAGCTCGGACTTCGTCATGTATTGGTGGCACAAAGCGGCTGTTTTAGTCGGCGCCGGGCAAGCCGGGCGCTTCGGTTTCATCACGACCAACAGCCTGCGACAAACATTCAACCGCCGCGTCATCGAAATGCACAGGAGCGCGGGCGTCCCGCACGCACCGAGCGGGCAAGATGCCCGCGGTCCGTTCTTTGACCCACTCGCCGATGTCGATGCGTCCAAACATAAGCTTCCGCATTGGAATCAATCCGATTGTTTCTGCTTCGTCACCTGGCGTTTAGACGATGCTCTTCCACATGAAAAACTGGAGGAGTGGAACGCAGATCGGGAAATCTGGCTGGCCGAGCATCCGAAGCCCTGGATCCCGGACACCGAAGAGGAATTCCACAAAACGTTCAGCTCGCGCCTTGATGAGTGGCTTGATGCCGGCTACGGCTCCTGTCTGCTCCGTGCTCCTTCCACCCGCAAATTGCTCGCAGATGCTATTGGGCATTTTGACGGCCAA
Organism: Chthoniobacterales bacterium; assembly: GCA_038222685.1. GTDB lineage: Bacteria > Verrucomicrobiota > Verrucomicrobiia > Chthoniobacterales > Terrimicrobiaceae > JBBRHN01. The sequence continues at coordinate 4,686 of JBBRHN010000205.1, forward strand.
CGCTACGAATTGGTCGCCTATGTAATAATGCCCAATCATGTCCATGTTCTCCTGAAACTAAAAGCGGACAACCCTATCGAAAAAATCCTGCACTCCTGGAAAAGTTTCAGCGCCAAAGCCATCAATAAGGCGCTCGGACGGACAGGCACGCTCTGGCAGCACGAATCCTGGGATCGGCTGATCCGGAGCGGAAGCCACTTCGATACAACGCTAGCCTACATTCAAGACAACCCGAAAAAAGCTCGCCTCCCGGACACCGACTTCACCTTAATACAACGGAGCGCGGGCGTCCCGCCCGCTTCATCTTCGAAAAGCGCGCAAAATGCACGCGCTCCTCTCTCTCTTTCCTTCGCCATTCCCGACCATCCGTGGGTCGATACGAAAGACGGTGCCGCCGTGCGCATCGCGATGACCGTTGGCATGGTGACCGATAAGCCCGGTGAACTTCACATCGTAAAATCTGAAAAGCCTCAGGACGATGGGTCGGCGTTTGTCACCTTTGCTACGCAGACGGGTCGCATTGCCGCAGATTTGACGATTGGAGCAAATGTTTC
>JBBRHN010000206.1:0-5178 GCA_038222685.1 Chthoniobacterales bacterium
ATGTCCGCAATCATCGTATTCGGAGCCTGTAAGACCAAACATACTCTTGCTCCCGGACTTGGTATTCGGGGAGGGTGTCCGGGCCGCAGCTTCCGGTGCCGACGCCGCGGTGGGCGGCGTCGAGGGTGAGGAGAACTTCGGGGCGCGGGGTAAGGTCCGTGAGGTGGCAGGCTTGGAAGAGGTCAGCGGCGGTAAGGTGCGAGACGTTGAAGCCGATGGGGGTGAGAGAATCGAGGCGGAGGGTCGAGTGGAGTGAGGAGAGTTCGAGCCAGCGGGTGTCGCCGTGGCGGCCGTGTTCCTGAGGCATCACGTAAGGAACAAATTCGGCGGCTACGGTGTTTTGAAAGATGCCAATTCGGGCGGAGACTTGGCGGTCGGGGTAGTTTTCGTGCGGGCCGAGGCCGAGGTAGCGAAGGTGCGTTAGCTCGGGTGCGAGAGTCCAAGTGCAGCCGACGCGGGGGAGGTCGATCATTTCCTTCGAGCCAAAGCTGACTCGGTGGCTGACGAGCAGGGTGTCTTTGTCGTCGAACTCGAAACGGGACTCGAAGGAGACATCGTTCCAGATGTTGCGGCCCGAGGCTTTTTGGCGGAGGACGACTTGGTTGCGGCCTGAGATGGTTTCGACTGTGGCCGGGCCGTCGGGGCGTTCGCGGAGCTTGTCGAGGCCGAGCTTCTGCCAACGGCCGAGGGGTTTGTTTGCCTGACCGGTCCAAAGTTTGAGGCCGTCGTTGTCGACGGCGGCGCGCCAGAGGGCGAGTGCCGGGCCGGCTGTGACAAGGGGGCGATCTCCGAGGGAAATCGAGGCGAGGCGAGCGTTTTTTTCGTCAAATGTGAGGGTGACTTCGTCGAAAGAAAGCAGGAGCTTGCCTGCGCTCCTCGATACGGATGATAATACTTTGCTGAGGGTAGTTTTTTTGGAGGAGCGGGATTTTTGAGGGATAGAGATTTGGTTAAACGCGACTTCGTCGCCGGGCACAAAGAACCCGCGTTTTTTCGAAGCGAAGAACGTCACATTGAAATGGAGCTCGCCTTCGTCGGGTAGGCTGCCGAGCGGGAGGGTGAGTGCGGCGGATTGGCCAGGAGCGACCTTTTGCAACGGAAGGATGCCGCGTCGCAGGCAGTGGCCGTCAAGCAAGAGGCTCCATTCGGCACGGAGCCAGTCGAGCGTGGTGAAGTCCTGACGGTTTTCGATGAGGAAGCGTCCGGCGCGGGCGTCGATGGGCGAGATCCAAACGGGCTGGGCGAGATGACGGTGCTCGAACATGGCCGGATGGAGGTTGCGATTGGGGCTCACGAGACCGTCGCACACGAAGTTGGCATCGTTGGGCGTATCACCGAAGTCACCGCCGTAGACCCAATCGATCCGTCCGTCTTTGGTTGTTCTGCGGATGCCGTGGTCGGCCCACTCCCAAATGAATCCTCCCTGCACGTGGCGCGCGGAACGGAAGAGGGCGAAGTAGTCGTGGAGCGAGCCGTTGCTGTTCCCCATGGCATGACTGTATTCGCAGAGAATGATGGGGCGGGCCGCGGGGTGCGGGAGTTCGCGCAGCGGGGGCATCGGACGGTCGCCGCTGGCAGGTGCAACGGCGCGGCACATGCCCTCGAGAAGGCCGGGCTCGAGTTGCGGGGGCGGGATCGTGAGCGACGACAGGAAGGCGTCCGTTTTTTGCAGATCCGAGATCGACGTATACATAGGACAAATGATGTCCGTGGCTGCCTGTCCGTGGAGGAATGAGAGGTGCGACTGGCCCATCGAAATGGCTCCCTCGTAGTGGAGCGGACGCGAGGGGTCGGTGTGGCGAATCCAGCCTGCGGCGGCATCGTGATTGGGCCCATAGCCGCTTTCGTTGCCGAGAGACCAGAGAATGACAGAGGCGTGATTTTTATCGCGTTGAACCATGCGCATCGCGCGATCCAGCCAGGCTGACGCATAGCGCGGGTCGCGGCAAAGCGCGTTATGAAAATCGTGCGATTCGGCATCCGCTTCATCAATGACGTATAGTCCGTGCTCGTCGCAGAGCTCGAGCCAGTAGGGATCCGGCGGGTAGTGCGAGCATCTTACGGCATTGAAGTGAAAGCGCTTCATCAGGCGGATGTCTTCAAGCATGCGCTCGCGAGGCACGGCCCGCCCATGCACATCGTCGTGGCTGTGGCGATTAACTCCGAAGATGAGAACGCACCGGCCGTTAATGAGCAGGTCGCCGCCGCGAACTTCGATGCTGCGAAAGCCGGTGCGCACCGAAAGACAGGACTCCGATTTTCCGTCCTTTACCGATATAACGACCGTATAAAGCGACGGGGATTCCGCTGACCACAATCGGCATCGCGGGACCTTGACGCGGAAGGTTGCCACGCCGCGTTTCGACGAATGCACTTGGCGTTTCCAATTTACCGTTTCGCTCAACGGACGCGGTAAAACTTTGCGCCCGTCGGGATCGAGGAGTTGCATGGTGACAAGGGCTGAATCCGGGGCGGGAAATTCGCACCCGATTTGCGCTTCAACTTCGAGAAAGGCGTTTTTGCCGTCCAGCACGGGGCGGACGGTGAGGTCGGCGAGGTGCGTCTTCGGCATGGCTAAAAGAGCCACACTGCGCGGAAGGCCCGACATCCACCACATATCCTGATCTTCAATGAAACACGAATCGCTCCACTTCGCGACCAGCGCGGTGATTTCGATTTCCGAGCCTCCGCGCAACAGTGACGTCACATCAAACTCCGCAGGCAGCCGCGATCCTTTGCTCATGCCCACCGCCACGCCATCGATCCAGACAGCCAGCAATGACTCAGCGCTCCCGAAATGCAAAATCGTCCGCAGGGATTTCCACGAAGCCGGAATCTTCACGCGGCGTCGGAAGACGCCTGTCGGATTTTTTCCTGGAACACGTGGAGGCTCGTCGGGGAACGGCATTTGCACGTTTGTGTAATGCGGTTGGCCGAAACCTTGCAGTTCAGGATGTCCCGGCACAGAAATCGTCTTCCACTTGCTTTTGCTCGTTGGCGCCGTCGCCAATTTGAGCGCCGTCGGAATGTCGGCCGCTTGGACAAACTGCCACACGCCATCGAGATCGAGTTTCCACGGATTCGGCTTGCGGGCGCGCGCCATCGCGGCCTCCGGAAAACTCTCAAACGAGGCGCGTCCGGGCAGCTTGTTAAGTTGCGTGACCTCGGGATTTTCCCAGAGACGAATGAGACCGTTCGAAAGCATGAGCACCAAGTCCTACGCCCGCGCAGGGTCTGCGGGCAATCTCAATTCGGTTGCTCGGACGCCAGCCGACGACAATAGACGCTTTACCGCGCCTCGTTTGGCCGCGCGACCATAATGCCCGCGTGTTTGCCGAACCGGTTGAGATAGCTGCTCAAACGCGTATCGATGATGACCTCGCGTTTCTCGCGCGAGGCGTGCATAAAGCGCAATACGCCGTCCGCACCGCGCACGGCGAGCCCCACATGCGACGTATAACTCCCCGGCCACGTCGTCACAATTGAGATGACGTCCCCATCGCGCAGAAGCTTTTCGGCGGCGGGCACCTTGGCTTTTGGCACATACCAAATCCCGCGCTGAGAGAGATTCGCCTCGGCACGGCGCATCGTCGGGATCATCGAGGGATCCGCCCGGAGTTGTCGGAAAAACCGTGACCCGCTCCCGCCCATGTAATTCATCTCGCGATATAATTTTTTCGCGCCCGGCAGCGTCGCGGTGATGTCCTTAACCAATCCTCGCCGCTCGTTGTCTTGCAGCCAATCCTCCAAATGATGCAGCCGCGAAACGAAGGTCCCGTCACATTTTCCACCGCGGTAGCGATCTAGTTCGATCATGCGCAACATCTCCGCGGTCGTGGCGTTGGGCGACGTATTCATCAAGCGCGCCGCGGCCAGCGAGATCTCGAAAAACGTCCAGCAATCCATCCCCTTCATGTTCACACAAGGCGTTTCGATTCGCGTATCGAGCTCCAATGTGAAATTCACATACGGCGTCCCGACCAGTGCCTTGCCGACCCGCGCCGTGCGCTCGCCAATGCGCAACGACGCCCAGTTGCCGGCACGCCCTTGCTCCATCAAACGATGGAACTTTTCCTTTCCCACAAAAACCACGCTCTCCGGCAATTTAGCCGCGTCCGCACTCCATGCTCCGAGCCATACGCAAAGGAATAAAAATCGCTTCATGCCACACGATCTAGTCCAACCATAAAAAAACGCAACGTCATGTTTGTCATCTCCCGCATTCCCTGATAGTCCCAGCAGCGCTATGGATACACAACCGCCCGCAGTGCCCTTGCCGCCATCACCCGATGACAATCAGGTTCGCCAGTGGATCATCGCGCTCCATCTCAGCGCGTTCGCCGGTTTGTTGATCCCCGGTTTCGGTAATATTCTCGGGCCGCTCATCATCTGGCTGATCAAAAAAGCCGAGATTCCCGCGCTCGATCCCGTCGGGCGCTCGGTTCTCAATTTTCAGATTTCGTGGACGATTTACGCAATCGTTTCGGGCCTCTCGATGTTTTTGTGCATCGGGATGGTGCTCTTCCCAGCTGTTGCCATCGCGTGGCTTGTGTTCGTGATCCTTGGAGCCATCAAAGCCAGCAATGGCGAGGCCTACAAATTCCCGCTCACGATCAAGTTTCTTTAGTCTCCGCTTCCTCCTCAGCCGGAGGCGCGACCATCACCGCGACGTCGTCGACTTCATCGCTCCGCACCACATAGAACCCGTCGTCGTCTCCCCTGTGCAAGTCGATCCATCCTGCAAGTTGCAGCGCCGCCAGCAATTTTCTCAAGCGCGACAAATCCGAAAACAAAGCGCCCAAGTGGGAAGTTGTGCATTTTCCGTTTTCATAAAGATGGCGTAGCAACTCGAACGCCTCGATCTCCTCTGCGTGGTCCACCCTAATCACCGCTGCCAAGTGATTCCAAACTCCAAGCGTCATGCGCGCGGGCGCAAGAACGATGTCGCCAAAAATATGCCACCCGACAACCGGGCGATCATCCACGGGCTTGAACCGTCGCCACCGCTGCTCCCAAGACGCCCACGCCAATAAAATCCCCGCCAGTAATCCTGCCGTGGGGTTCATCCACCACGGCAGCGTCACCAATTTCTCCCCCAAGATCACCGCCTGACCCTCCACGACAGTCAAGAATCCCAGCGCCAGCCCCACGACAAGCCCGTAGGCCACCAACCATCCC
>JBBRHN010000207.1:0-5159 GCA_038222685.1 Chthoniobacterales bacterium
CGGACGCCGAGCGGCATGTGACATCCGCCGCCGAGTTGCTTAAGGAGATCGCGCTCGGCCGTTACGCAAAGTGCGGTCGGCTCGTGGTGGATGGCGTGGAGAAGGTCAAGCGTTGCGAGGTCGTCTTCGCGGCATTCAACGGCGATGGCTCCCTGGCCCGGTGCGGCGAGCATTTCTTCGATCGTCGTGAGATGGAGTCCGGCGGGCACGACGTGTTCTCCCAACCGAACGACTGCGGCGCGTGCGAGGACCAGGGCATCGAGATCGGCGGATTCGAGAGTCTTTCGCAAACGTGTCGGGATGTTGCCGCGAATCTCGATGATACGTAAATCCGGGCGAAGGAGGAGGAGTTGGTTTTTGCGTCGGGGGCTTGAGGTTGCGACGGTCGCGCCTTCAGGCAAGCCCCGCCAGCCGCCTTCGTGTTTGGACGCAAGGCAATCCGCCGGATCTTCACGTTCGAGGATCGCTCCGACCGTGAGCCCGCCCGGTTGCTCGGTCGGCAAGTCTTTGAGACTGTGAACGGCAGCGTGAATTTCACTGCGGAGGAGGGCTTCTTCGAGTTCTTTGGTGAAGAGACCTTTGTCGAGTGAGCCGGGCGATGACAGGCTCACGTCGAGGCGTTGGTCGCCAGTGGTCTTGATGATTCTTTCGCCGAACTCGATATCCGTATGAGCCACCCGCAGGCAGGCGGCGACATGCCGTGTTTGCACAAGTGCCAGTTCGCTGCCGCGCGTGCCGAGGACGAAACTTGTCATGGACGGTGGTCGGTATGACTGCGCGTCCAGACGACGAAGTCGGTGACGTGCTGGTTGATCATCGTTTCGCAGCGGTCGACTTCCGAGCGGCGGATGTCGAGGGATTGGCGGACGATGGCTTCGAGGGAATCGATGTCGTAAAGATAAACGCCATCGAGTTCGTTGACTGTGGCTTCGGCATCGCGCGGAACGGCAAGGTCGATGATGAATAGGGGCCGTCCGTCGCGTCGGCGCACGAGGGGTTCGAGTTTTTCGCGGGTCACGATCGGATGCGGCGCTGAGGTCGAGCAGATGAGAATATCGACATCCTCAAACGCATTCGGCCAGTGATCAAAGTGGACTGCCATGCCACCGATTTCGTTAGCGAGAGCGGCGGCGCGTTCGAACGTGCGGTTGGCGACGATGACCGTGCGCACGCCGCGCGAAACAAGGCTCCGCGCTGTGCGTTCGCTCGTGTCGCCTGCGCCGAGGATCATGACTTTTCGTCCCGCAAGGTCACCGAAAATTTTGCCGGCGAGTTCAACCGCGACGGAGCCCACGGAGGTCGCGCCGCGAGTAATCTGCGTTTCGCTGCGGACTTGCTTTGCAACGCGGAAGGCGTGTTGGAAAAGTTTATTGAGATGGCGTGTGGTGGTGCCGCATTCCGTAGCAACGGCGTAGGCTTGTTTGAGCTGGCCGAGGATTTCTGTTTCGCCCAGAACCATGGAGTCCAGCCCGCTGGCGACGCGGAAAAGATGACGCACGCTTTGGGGAGATTCGTGAGTGTAGAGCGGGGCGTTGGTCTCTCCGGTGCGATGGCGGAGGAATTCGCGCAGCGCATCGAGGGCGCGAAGGGGGCAAACGCCGGCCGCGTAGAATTCGACGCGATTGCAGGTCGAGACAACGACCGCGCCGAACAGGCCTTCCAGGCGCTGAAGTTCGCCGAGCGTCGAGGAAATTTCATGCGGGCCGACGGCGAACTTTTCGCGCAACTCGACAGGCGCGCTGTGATGATTGATGCCGGCGCAGAGAATATTCATCGGGCCGTGGAGAGGTATTGGATCGTCGGCAGCGAGAGCAGGGCGAAGAGGAACACGGCGATTGAGAGCACGGCTGCGCGGCGGGGGGCAAGGTTGTGCGTTTTTCGCAGTGCCAGCATCGCGCCGTAAACGGCCCAGATCAACACTGAGGTCCAGAATTTCACCGTGTTCACCGGCATCCCGCTGATGAGGCCCGCCACAAAGCTAATCGTCAGCAAACCAAAGCCCAGCCAGAGCAGGCGGACGTTGGCGACGGCGAGTTCCGTCACAGGCGGAAGGTTGTAGAGCAGGGCACCACCGCGCTGTTTTTTGAGCTCGCGATCCTGAAGGAGATACATCAGCCCGGCCACCCCAGCGAGCGCGAAGGCGCCGTAAGCGATGAGCGAGAGAGCGGCGTGGAATTCCACCCACGGGTCGCGCATCGCGCGCACGCCCGGCGTCTGGTCAATTGGCGCGAGTTGAGCAAAGAGCAGAATGGCTAGCACAAGCACCGACGTAAACGTGCCGAGAAGCGAGAGCCGGTATGCCGAGCCTACGAGCACGTAGATCAAGACGATCGACCAACTCACAAAAATCAAAACATCGAAGAGCGAATTGATCGGACACCCACGCTGCACCTGACCCCGTTGCCACAGATCGAGGGAGAGCAGGACGAACGTGACGAGCATCGCAGCCAGATTCACGCGGCCTGGCCGAAATCGTCCCGCGCCAATCGCGAACAGCGTGTAACCGGAACTCAGGAGCAGGATGAATGTCGCGGCGATGAGGAGGTAGGCACCCATCACAGATTCTTCGAGAGACGATGCCCGGTGCCCGCTGCGCTTAACGAAAACCGGAGCCGCGCCATTAGAAGTGGATCGCGTGGCCCTGCGTGGCGTGGGCGGCCTCGTGCACGGCCTCGCTTAGCGTCGGGTGGGCGTGAATGGTTGCGATAAGCTCCTCGTAAGTGGCTTCCATGGTGATCGCGAGTCCGAGCTCGGCAATCATTTCCGTCGCGGCCGCGCCGATGATGTGTGCGCCAATAATCTCGCCGTGTTTTTCGCCAACGATGAGCTTCACAAAACCTTCGCTCTCGCCGACCGCGAGTGCTTTTCCACTGGCCACGAAAGGGAATTTCCCAACCTTAAACTTGAGGCCCTTTTCCGTCGCCGCACGTTCCGTGAGTCCGACACTTGCGACCTGCGGCTGGCAATAGGTGCAACCCGGAAAAACCGTGACTTTCTCCGGCTTGGTCGCGCTGAACATTCCTTCGACGGCCTGCACGGCTTCATAGCTGGCGACGTGGGCGAGCCAAGGCGGCCCGATGATATCGCCGGCACCGTAAACACCTTTGACGTTCGTCTCGTAACGGTCGTCGGTTTTGATCCAGCCTTTTGGATCGGTCTCGATTTTCAATCCCTCCGGGAGAAGCGGACTCACGCCGATGGCGACGAGAGCAATGGCGGCTTCGATGGTTTCATTCGTCTTCCCGCTGAGCGTGAGGCGCACGCCTTTGTTGGTCGTCTCGGCCTTCTCGACTTTCGTGCCGGTAAGAATCTTGATGCCTTGTTTGATAAGCGATTTTTCCAGCGCGACGCTGACCTCGGTGTCTTCTACGGGGAGGACGTTCGGGAGCATTTCGACGACGGTAACTTTCGTGCCGAAGGCGTTGAAAAAATAAGCAAATTCGATCCCGATCGCACCCGCGCCGATGATGATAATGTCCTTTGGCTGCTCGGGCAAAACCATGGCCTGTTTGCTGCCGATCACGCTTTTTCCATTGAACGGAAAGCCCGGCATCTCGCGGGTAACGACTCCAGTGGCGATGAGGATTTTAGCAGCGAGGTGCTCGGATTTTTTCCCGTCCTTGTCGGTCACTTCCACGGAGCCCGGTTTCGTCACCGACGCCTCACCGCGAATATAGTCGATCTTGTTTTTCTTGAAGAGCATCTCAATGCCGCCCGCGAGCTTATCGGCGACCTTGCGGCTGCGTCCGATTACCTTTTCCCAGTCGAACTTCAACCCCTCGATCGTGATGCCGAAATCACCGACATGATGGCTCAGCATTTGATAGACCTCGGCGTTTTTCAGAAGCGACTTCGTCGGAATGCAACCCCAGTTCAAACACGTCCCGCCCGCGCGATCCATCTCCACGCACGCCACTTTTTTCCCGAGTTGCGCGGCGCGAATCGCACCCACATATCCCGCCGGTCCACCGCCTACTACTAGTAAATCGTATTCAGCCATAATCTTTTTGAGCCACTTACATTGAACGCATTCCGCGCCGGATGCAAACGATTCGATTGTTTTTGCAATTGACTTGCATAAAACAAACTATTATGTAGGGCAACGATGAAAAAAACATTTTGCCTGCTCGCGCTGTGCGTGATGACCGCGTCGACCGGACTTGCCGAGCCAATTAAAGTCGCATCCCTCAACACGGTGCTGACCGACATCGCAAGAAACGTTGGCGGCGACCGCGTGGATGTGATCGAGATTGTGAAGGCCGGCACGGATCCGCACGCGTTCGAACCGACCCCCGGGGACATCAAAAAAATCGCCAGCGCGAAACTCGTCCTCGCAAGCGGGCTCGGCTTCGAAAGCTACCTCGACAAACTTAAATCGAGTGTCGGCGCCGGACCGACGTTTGTGGTGGCCGGCGACGCGATTAAACCGCTCATGGGATTCGAGGAAGGCTGCGGGGAAGATCACGATCACGCTGGCCACGGACATGCCGACCCGAAGGACACGCCCGATCCGCATTGGTTCCACAGCATTAAAAACGCCAAACTCGTTACGACTCAAATTCGCGACGCGTTCATTAAAGCCGACCCTGCCGACGCAGCAGCCTTCGAAGCGAATGCCAAAGCTTTTCAAGCCAAACTCGACGAGCTCGCGCGTTGGGCAAAAATCGCAATCGCCAAGGTCCCGCGTGCTCAGCGCATCCTCGTCACGTCGCACGATGCGCTGGGATATTTTGCCCGCGATTACAGCTTCAAGGTCCTCCCCGTCCAAGGCATCAACACGGGCGAGCAGCCGTCTTCAAAAAAGGTTTCGGCCCTCATCGAGGAAATTCGCACCACGGGCGTGAAGGCAATCTTTGCTGAAAACATCGAAAACCCGAAAGTGCTTCAACAGATTACCGCTGAGACGGGAGCAAAAATCGGCGGCGTGCTTTACGCCGACGGACTCGGCACAGGCAACGCGGGCACCTACGACGGGATGGTCCGCACGAATGTCACCACCATCGTGAACGCGCTCCAATAGACTCTTTCTGTGCGCGGCTCGCCTCTTCTTCGTTTGGTCCTCACGACAATTGCCCTCGCTCTCGCGGGCATCCCCGTCTGGAGCATCACTCGCCCGAGCCCGCCTCCGCCTCCGATTTCTGTCGCTCCGGCAGCCAGTG
>JBBRHN010000208.1:0-5154 GCA_038222685.1 Chthoniobacterales bacterium
CACCGCGCGAGCGCCCGCACGGCGTATCACGTCCTCGACGTCATGCACTCGATTCTCGACTCGTCGGAAAGCGAGCGCCACGTCGAACTCGCGAGTTCGATGACACGCCCCGCGCCAATGCCAGACGGGTTGACGCACGGCACAACCGAGCTTTGAACGTTCCTCAATAGAACCGCGGCGGCTGTCCGGTTGATTCCAAAACCGACAGCCAGATATCCTTGCCGGGATCAACCGTCCGCCTTGCGGAGGTGGTTACCACAATCGGCACGTGAACGTAAACGCTGTGCCACCGTGCGACGATGAGGCCGGTTTTTCCCGCCATGGCGGCGTGGACAGCGGCCTGGCCGAGTCGCATGCAGTAGATGCGATCCTGCGGTGACGCGGGCACGCTGCGGATCATGTAACTCGGGTCGATGTATTTTAGCGTGAGCGCCGTCTGGCATTTACGGAAATGCTCGGTGAGCCGATCCCGCAAAAAGTGGCCGATGTTGCCGAGGCGGAGATTGCCCGAGGCATCCGTCTCGCCGCTGGCCCCGGTGTGTTCCTGTCCAGCGCCTTCCGCCGCGATGATGACGGCATGTCCGCGGGTGACCACCCTTTGCCGCATGACTTCAAGAAACCCATGGTCGCCTTCGAGCGCAAACGGGACTTCGGGAATGAGCACACAATTCACCTCCCCGCTGGCAATGGCTGCCGCGCAGGCAATAAATCCCGAGTGGCGGCCCATGAGCTTCACCAACCCCACGCCGCCCCGCGCACTGCGGGCCTCGGTGTGCGCGGCGTGCACAGCCTGAACGGCTGCGGCTGCGGCGGTCTCGTAGCCGAAACTTTTGTCCATGTAGATCATGTCGTTGTCGATGGTCTTTGGCACGCCGACCACGGCAAGCCGCGTGCCGCGTTCACGGGCCTCTTGCTCAATTAAGAGTGCGCCGCGTTGACTGCCATCGCCGCCGATGACGAACAGAATATCGACCTTGAGCTCTTCCAGGCGATCCACCATACGGCCAACATCCTGCGGGCCGCGCGACGTGCCAAGCCATGTGCCGCCAAACTCGTGGATCGTCGCAACGCGATCCGGGTCGAGATTGATAATCGGGTGTCCGAATTCCGGAATGAGCCCTTCGAAGCCGTAGGGAATGCCCAAAATCCTCCGCACGCCGTATCGATAATACGCCTGCATGACGATCGCGCGAATGACATCGTTGAAGCCTGGACAGAGACCTCCACAGGTGACAATCGCACACGTGGTTTGCGCGGGATCGAAGAAGATTTTTTTGCGCGGCCCCGCGACCTCAAAGCACGGAAACTCCCGCCCCTCGGCGATCATTTTCGCCACATCCGGCAACTCGTGTTTGACGAGCACGCGGTGGTCATCCGTGTAAAACGCATGACCCGGCGTGCACTCCGCCATAAGTTTTTCGAGCGGCGAAGCGATCCGGCGTTCGCCGAGCGAACGAATGATGAGAGAGGCGGGATCGAGATCGTCTGTCATCAGCACTTATTTTTTATCGGCGTCGAGTGCCTCGCGCACAGCGGTCTCGATCTCGGCGTAGAGCGCCGGGTCGGCCTTGAGGGCTTCCTTGCCGGCGTCGCGGCCCTGAGCGAGTTGGTTGCCTTTGAAGCTGAGCCATGAGCCGCGTTTCTCGATCACGCCTTTTTCGATAGCGACATCGATGAGGGAGCCGGTGTTGGAAATTCCCTCGTTATACATGATGTCGAACTCGGCTTCAGTAAACGGCGGGGCGACTTTGTTTTTGACGATCTTCACGCGGGTGCGGTTGCCGGTGACGGTGCCGTCGCCGTTTTTGATGGCTCCGATCCGGCGGATGTCAACGCGCACGCTCGCATAAAATTTCAGCGCCTTGCCGCCGGGAGTCGTCTCGGGGTTGCCAAACATCACGCCGATTTTTTCGCGGATCTGGTTGGTGAAAATACACACCGTCTGCGCTTTAGATATGAATGCCGTGAGTTTGCGGAGTGCGTTGCTCATGAGGCGGGCTTGCGCGCCCACGACCGCGTCGCCGATTTCGCCTTCGAGTTCCGACTTCGTCACGAGAGCGGCGACGGAATCCAGCACGATGACATCGAGCGCATTCGAGCGGACAAGCGTCTCACAAATACGGAGCGCCTCCTCGCCAGAGCTGGGCTGGGAAACAAGAAGCTCGTCGAGGTTGACGCCGAGTTTCTGCGCGTATAGGGGATCGAGCGCGTGCTCGACGTCGATGAAGCCTGCGAGCCCGCCCCGCTTCTGCGCCTGTGCGATGGCGGTCAGGGTGAGCGTGGTTTTGCCGGACGATTCGGGGCCGTAAATCTCCACAACGCGGCCGCGGGGAAAACCTCCAACGCCAAGGGCGCGGTCGATGAGAATGTTGCCCGTCGGCACCACTTCGACCGCTGAGATTGAGCTGTCTCCGAGGCGACGAATCGCTTCGCTGCCGTAATCTTTTTCGATTTGCTGGAGTGCGAGTTCGAGGTTTTTCGACCGTGCGGCGAGTGCCTTTTCGGTCGCTGGTGTGTCGTCGTTTTTAGCCATGTTTTTCGATGTTTTAATCAAGTGTGCGACTATGGACGCACGCACGCCTGGGGCAAATGAAAAACAACGATCCCGCTGCGAAAATTATTCCGGCGGGAGCGGGCCGCGGAGAATAAACACCCGGGCGCCGATGCCGACAGTGTCGTAGAGGGCAATGACATCGCGCGACCGCATCCGAATGCAGCCATAACTCACGGGCAATCCGATGTTGCGCTCCTCCGGCGTGCCGTGGATGTAGATAAACCGCTTGAACGAGCGGCGGTTCTGCGTCTCAAGGCCGTCGAGCCAAAGGATCCGCGTCACGATGGGGTCGCGTCCGGGGGCATCGACGGGAAGAACTTCGCCCGTGAGTCTCCGAGCCTTGAAAACCGCCCCGGGGGGCGCGCCGCCGCCGATCATTTTTTTGACGCGGAATTTTCCGACGGGCGTGGCGTTGCTGCCGGGACGGTCGCCGAGCCCATACTTTGACGTGGATACCGGATAGTGGGCGATCGGTTCCCCGTCGCGGAGCACGACCATGCGTTGATCGGCGGCACTAATGATCACGCGATGGCGCGTGTCGCCGGCACATCCGGCGAGAAGAAGCGCGAGAAAAAGAGCGGCGTATTTCATTCGGCAACAACGGCGGGAGCAGGCCCGAGCGGACGCAGTTGCCGCAGCCAGAAACCGACCGACTGCGCGGCGACGTAGGTGAATCCGAAGAAGAAGAGGAGAAGAAACGGCACAGAAGTCCACGACGCCTTTGCCACGGCACTCCACGTGCAGTAGGCAAAAAAGATGGCAAAGAGAAACTCCACGACGGGAAGCAGCGAGCGGATCGGAAGGTAGCGCACGGCCCGGGCCCGGTGTGGCACATTGGCGTGCCCATACTTCGGCGTGCGGGAAAACTCCGAAGGTTGCCGCAGAACCGCCTCCACGACGCCGCGGGCGTTGTTGAGCGACATTCCGACCGCGAGGGCTAGCAGCATGGGCATGAGCAGGAGATCGGCCAGCCAACCGCGCGGGTTGAGGTGCCGCTGCGCAACCGTGTAAAACGCCAGAATCGAGACGGTTGTTGCCAGGAAAATCGGGATATCCACCAGAAATGTGCGCCAGGCTCCGCCGTAGGGAGATTGACTCTGCGGGAAAATCAAAATGCAGAGCAGGATAAGGAGGAGGTAACCGAAATTAGAAGTGAGATGGATCGTGGCTTCGAGCTTGATTATGAGCGGGAGCTTTTTCTCGCGCCAAATCGTTGGCAGGAGCTTGAGGCATGTTTGGATCGAGCCTTTGGTCCACCGGTGCTGCTGCGATTTGAATCCATTGATATCCACCGGCAGCTCCGCCGGGACAATCACATCGGGCAGAAAGAGGAACTTCCACTGGCGAAGCTGGGCGCGATAGCTCAGATCGAGATCTTCGGTGAGGGTATCGTGGTGCCAGCCACCGGCATCTTCGATGCACCGGCGCCGCCACATGCCCGCAGTGCCGTTGAAGTTAAAAAATCGTCCGCTCATGCTGCGCGCGGTTTGTTCGAGGAGGAGGTGACCGTCGAGAAACATCGCCTGCACTTTTGTGAGGAGCGAGTGCTCGCGATTGAGGTGCCCCCACCGCGCCTGCACCATCCCAATCGCGGGATCGGTAAAGTAATGAACGCACTGGCGCAGCACGTCGGGCGCGGGAACAAAATCGGCGTCGAGAATGAAGATAAACTCTCCTTTGGCCTCCGCCAGCCCGGCAGCGAGCGCGCCGGCCTTGAATCCCTCGCGGTTTACCCTGTGCAGCAATTGAACGTCGAGTCCGGCGGCCCGCAACTTCGCGACTTCGGCTTCAGCGATATCCGTCGTTTCATCAGTCGAGTCGTCGAGCACCTGAATCTGAAGACGATCCGCCGGGTAGTCGATGCGACCGACCGCGTCAAGCAATCGGCGAACAACAAAGTATTCGTTATAGATCGGGAGCTGAACGGTGACGATGGGCAGGCTCTCGAAACGCGACACGGGCTCCGGTGTGCGCCCTCTGTGCTTGAGAAAGAGGTAAATGATCGAGTAGCGATGAATGCCATACGCCGAGAGCCCGATCAACACGATCAGGTAACAGATACTCCACAGGGAGTGATGAAAAACAGCGTCTAGCGGAGCGGTTGGCACAAATTTTTGATCCCGGGGAGCGCGCGCGCACTCCAACCTACGCGGGGCCGTCCCGTCAAGTTGAAAAACCGCCCGTTTTGGCTAGGGAAGCGGGAATCGCGAAGTGAAGGCCGTCACTTCGCGGCGCAGGGCCGCGAGTCTGGCGTCGTCTGACCGGGATTCCAGCGCCTCGTGAATAAAGTCTGCAACCTGCATCATGTCCTCTTCAAGAAGGCCGCGTGTGGTCATGGCCGGCGTGCCAATTCGAATCCCGCCCGTTTTGCTGATGGGCTCGGTGTCGAAAGGAATGGCGTTTTTGTTCACCGTAATGGCTGCGCGATCCAGTGTCGTCTGGGCTTCGGCGCCGTTGATGCCATGCGGGCGCAGATCGACGAGCATGACGTGATTGTCGGTGCCGCCGGAGACAATCCTGTAGCCGAGCATCGATAGGCGAGCCGCGAGGGACTTCGCATTGTTAACGATTTGCCGGGCGTAAGCTGAGAAGTCCGGGCG
>JBBRHN010000209.1:0-5148 GCA_038222685.1 Chthoniobacterales bacterium
AACCATTCACGGGAGCAAGGCGGTTGGCGAACCGCCGCTGATGCTGGCGATCTCGGTGCGCGAAGCGATTCGCGATGCGGTTGCGTCGTTCGCTGAGGCGCATAAAGAGGTCCCGTTGGCGTCGCCTGCGACGTGCGAGGCCGTTTACCGCGCGATGCGAAGCTAAAAAATCGTCCGGGCCGAAAAAATGCCCGAGGGAAATTTGAACGGGTAGGTTGACATGCGGCGAGTCCCTCCGCATAGTCCGGCCCCGCCCACTCTTGGGCTCACGCACTATGGATAAAATTCGCAATATCGCCATCATCGCTCACGTTGATCACGGCAAGACCACCCTCGTCGACCAGCTTCTCAAACAATCGGGCACCTTCAGGGCCAACGAGGCCAAGGCCACTGAGACCTGCATCATGGACTCCATGGATCTCGAACGGGAGAAGGGAATCACCATTAAGGCCAAGAACGCCGCCTTCCAGTGGAACGACTACCACGTCAATATCGTTGATACTCCGGGCCACGCCGATTTCGGGGGAGAGGTTGAGCGAATCATGAAGATGGTCGATGGTGTGCTCCTCGTGGTGGATGCCTTTGGCGGTCCTCAGGCACAGACCAAGTTTGTGCTCCGCAAAGCGATGGAAAACGGCCTCAAGCCGATCGTCGTCATCAACAAGATCGACCGGGACAATGCCGATCCTCACAAGGTCCTCGACATGGTCTTTGAACTTTTCCTGGAGCTCCATGCCAATGATGAGCAGCTCGACTTCCCTGTTGTCTATGCGAGCGCCAAGCAGGGTTACGCCAAGAACGAGATCGATCAGGAAAGCACGACGATGGAGCCTCTCTACGAGGCCATTGTAAAACACATCCCGGCTCCAAAGGTGCCCGATGTTGATTACTTCCAGATGCTTGTTTCCAACCTCGACTACAGCGATTACCTCGGTCGTATCGCCTTTGGCCGCATCATCAGCGGCACCGTCAAGATGGGCGAGCGTGTCGTCTGCATCCGTAAGGGCGGCAAGAAAGAGACAGCGCCCGTCACTGCGATCTTTGGTCACAAGGGGTTGCAGAAAATCGAACTTCAAGAAGCACACGCCGGCGACATCGTCGGACTCTGCGGATTTGAGGAAGTCTTCATTGGTGAGACGATTACCGACAGCGACACCCGCGAGCCTCTGGCTTTCGTGGATATCGATCCTCCGACGATCACGATGACGATTTGTATCAATGACGGCCCGCTTGTTGGAAGGGAAGGCAAGCTTGTTACAGCTCGCCAAATCCGTGAGCGCCTCATCAAGGAGACACGAACCAATGTCTCCATCGAGTTCAAAGAAACCGACACTGCTGGACACTTCCAGATCAAGGCCCGTGGAGAGATGCAAATCGCTGTGATCGTTGAGCAGATGCGTCGCGAAGGGTTTGAAATGCTCGTCTCCCGCCCCGAGGTCATCTACCGCCGTACCGAAAGCGGTTCACTCCTCGAGCCACTCGAGAATGTCTATGTCGATGTGCCGTCCGACAACCTCGGCGACATCCTTCAGAGCCTCGCAGCCCGAAAGGGTGAAATCGTCGGCATGGATCACCAAGCTAAGAGCGTCACCGTTCAAGCCGTCGTGCCCACGCGCGGATTGATTGGCTTTGAAACCGACCTCGTTAACCTGACCAAGGGAAGCGGTATCATGTCCCACATCTTCAAAGAGTATGCCGACTTTAAGGGCGAGATTCCGACTCGTAACAACGGCGTCCTCATCGCCATGGAAGCCGGAGTTGCGATGGCCTACTCGATGGAAAAAATCCAGGAGCGCGGTCGTCTTTTTGTCGCTCCCCAAGAGGAAATCTATGTCGGTATGATCGTCGGTGAGAACTCCCGTGCTGATGATATGCCCGTCAATGTCTGCAAGGCCAAAACCTTGAATAACATGCGTAGTAGCGGCGATGGCAAGGGAGTCTCCCTATCTCCTCCGCTCAAAATGAGCTTGGAACGATCACTCGAATACATCGCTCCCGATGAGTATGTTGAGGTCACACCTCTCACAATCCGCCTCCGCAAAAAATACCTCGATGCCAACATGCGCAAACGCGCCAGCGGAAAGGTTGGCTGAGCCGAAACGTCGGTTGAGCCTAAATTCTGAGTTGAGGGTTAATGGTTGAGAGTAGTTGGTGAAAAATGAGCAACTGGCGTTGAACCGAGGGGTTCTTCGCTATTTTCAGTGGGTGGCAGTATTTTGAAACGTCAAAGCCGTTTTGATCATGAAGCCCAGAGTTGGCCGCGAAGCGGACTGCCCTGAGCATCGAAAATAATACGGCACCCCAACAACGAAATCTACCGTTGGACACTCTGCAACCCACTGCGGGGTTGATGCAATATGTCTATGAAACCCAGGGTAACTCGTTCCTCGCAACCTTGGGCTTGAGGATAAAACGGCTTTGCCGTATTCCACTGAAAGCAGCGAAGAACCACCAGAATTGTCGAAAGATGTTGAATTGGATCACCGTAGATTAGACCTGACGGACCTCCAACTTCTGGCGATGCGTTCCCCGGCAGGGATTTTGGGAAAAATCAGTGTCGCCCGGCGTCGGCAGGATTTTTCGGATGCAAGAGAATCTCGGCTGCTTGCTGGACGTCTTTGTCGCCGCGCCCGGATAGGTTAGCGATGAGGATCGAATCTTTCGGCATCGCGGGAGCGACTTTGATGACGTGGGCGATGGCGTGCGCGGTCTCAAGGGCGGGGATAATTCCTTCGACTTCGGAGAGGCGGCGAAAGGCGGACAGTGCTTCGTCGTCAGTGGCGTAGTCGTAAGTGATGCGGCCTTGGTCGCGATAGTAGCTGTGCTCTGGCCCGATGGCGGCGTAGTCAAGTCCGGCGGAAACCGAGTGAGTGAGCTCGATCTGGCCGTCGGCGTTGGCGAGGAGGTAGGTTTTGGTTCCTTGGAGAACGCCGAGTTTACCGCCTTGAAAACGGGCGGCGTGTTTGCCTTTTTCGATGCCTTCGCCCCCGGCTTCGACCCCGGTGAGGCGGACATTTTCATCGCCGAGAAACGCATGAAAAAATCCGATAGCATTGCTCCCGCCGCCGACGCAGGCGACGAGAAGGTCAGGCAGGCGGTCTTCGCGCTGGAGGATTTGCCGGCGCGTCTCGTCGCCGATGACGCGGTGAAAATCGCGGACGATCATGGGATACGGATGAGATCCGAGCGCACTGCCGAGGATGTAGTGCGTTGAGCGGACGTTGGTGACCCAGTCGCGCATGGCCTCATTGATGGCCTCTTTGAGCGTGGCTTGGCCGGCGGTGACGGCGACGACTTTCGCGCCGAGAAATCGCATGCGGGCGACGTTGAGCGCCTGGCGCGCCATATCGACGGCTCCCATATAAATCACACAATCGAACCCGAAGCGCGCTGCCGCCGTGGCCGTGGCGACGCCGTGTTGACCCGCGCCGGTTTCGGCGATGATGCGGGTTTTTCCCATGCGCCGGGCGAGCAGAATTTGGCCGATCGCGTTGTTGATTTTGTGCGCTCCCGTGTGCAACAAATCTTCGCGCTTGAGGTAAATTTTCGCCCCGCCGAGTTGCCCGGTAAGGCGTTCGGCAAAATACAGCGGCGTGGGGCGTCCGCAAAAATCGCCGAGCAAACCGGCGAGTTCTTTGCGAAACGCCGGATCTTTCCTCGCTGAGTGATACTCCTCGGTGAGGTCGTTGAGCGCCGTCATCAGCGTCTCGGGAACGAACATTCCCCCATAGGGGCCGAAGTGGCCCGAAACGTCTGGCACAGTCGGCTGGTCAATCGTTGGCATAGAGCGGAGTATGGAACGCCTCGCGGCGCGCTGCAACAACGGAGGCGTGACTACGCGACGAGTTGGCGCATGTATTCCGACGGCTCGAAATTCTCGATCAACACGGTGACCTCGCCGTCGCGGAGCATACGGGCTTGTGTGACGAGAATCTCGGGCGTTTTGTGCGGAGCGAAAAGAATGTCGTCGTGCGTTGCGTTTTTGAGATTCGCAAATTTGTCCGGCGTTAGCGCGCCGCCGAGATGATCGCTACGTCCGGTCGCCACGTGCAGCGTGCCGCGGATTTTTTCGTCCTGAATGTCTTTGCCGGAAACTGGAAGAATCTGCGTGCCGAATCCAAGTTCGCCGAGTTCGCCGGTCACAGGATCGGAGGCGAGTTTCGTATTGTGGGCGGCGACGGTCTCGGGATTTCCGGTCAGCAAAACAGATTTCGCAACACGCCCACCCGTCACATGCATGAGCCCAATCGTGCCGTCCTCGTATTTCATTGGAAACGCGCCTTCGGCACCCGTGGGGACATAGTAGATCTCACCGGCTGGGAGATTCGCGACATCGGGCTCGTCTCCGCGGCAAAGTCCGTGGCTTTTTTGCGCCTCTTGACGCGCAAGATCGAGGTGCAGGGTGTGGGTTTTCCCGTCATGGAGAAAGTCGATCTCCACCCAATCCGCGTTCGTCATGCCGAGGCGGAGTTTTTCCGCATCGAAGCTGACTTCGTCGTAGTTCACCGAGAGACCGGACGAGAGGATGATTTGGTTAAGTCCATGCAGTGTCGCACCGCGGAAACCGTATTTTTTTGCAAAAGCCGTCAGCGGTGCCGTCGCGGAAAAGGTCGAAATGCACAGAATGATGTCGTATTTCGGATAAACATCGCGCTCGAGGCTCACCTGCGTGCCGTCCAGAGCAAAAGCCTCATCCGGCAAGTCCAGATTGCTGCCGCCGGTGACCCGATACGCAAAAATCTCGCCACCCTGCAATCCAAGTTCCGTCAACCCGCCATTGCGAAGCCCTTCATAGAAATACGTCACAGCATTGCGCTGAATCGAGAGATCGGGATTCTTCAAGAACGCGAAGTCCTTCATGTCCTCTGGTTGGTCGAGATCGATCAAGATACAGATTTTTTGGTTCGGCTTGGGCCAAAACGTGCTGTGCAGAAGCCGGGTCATACTGAAGGGTTGGAACTCTCGTGCGGAGGCGCGCTCGGGGATTGTCATGGTTGTCATTGTATAAGCAATACGCCGCGTGTTGCAATCGCGATGCACGCAATCTGCAAGCCCTGCTTGCATCGCCGCGCAGCAGCGATATGGTTGCGGGCCAGATATGAATTCATTCCTTGCGGCGGCGATTTTGCTCGGTGCGGGCGCGGCGAC
>JBBRHN010000210.1:0-5131 GCA_038222685.1 Chthoniobacterales bacterium
GGTCCTAGCAGACATGGCGAGAGATTCTTCGGCGGTTTGCATGGTCTGCATGGTATCGGGTCGTTTGCGGATTTTGGTTTAAGGAATGCAGAGGCGATTTTTCCGTTAAATTGCTAAAACTCTGTAGGGCTGGCTGCCAGCGGATTGGTAGGAGATTGAGGGTGTGCTGGCGAGCCTTTTTTCCTTCTGCGAGCCGTGGCGGGCGCATTTCTGATGTGCAAACCAAAGGAATGCGGGCAAGATGCCCACGCTCCTGTGAAGAGGCGTCTTTGCACATTTCGGCGATGCGCCCGCCGTGGCCGAGGAAGCGAAGCGAAGAGATCAGAGAGGCGGGGTTCCCTTTGAGTGCGTTGCGAACTTGGCGCGAGGTTCTTCGTTAGGACCCGAAAAAAGTAGGACATGCCGGCGGATGTCCCTCCATGAGAAAGGCGCGCCTATCCGCTCCCGCGCGGTGGGAGATTCGCGCCGAGGTCACCATGGACTGCGTAATTGTTATTGACATATAGATTAACCAAATGCAAACACACGTTGCATGAATGAACGTCCATTCTGGATCAGCAGGATACAATCGATCTGGAAACGCACACCGATCGTCTGGCTTTCCGGCGTGCGTCGGAGCGGAAAAACAACACTGGCCCAGTGGTTTAAGGAGGCCAGGTATGTGAACTGCGATTTGCCGAGTTCCCAGACACTTTTGCAGGATCCTGAAGCTTTCTTTCGGTCAGTTGCAGAACCGACGGTAATCCTGGACGAGGTTCATCAACTGCCAGATCCAAGCCTGTTGTTGAAAATCGGCGCGGATGAATTTCCCTCGCTTCGAATCCTGGCAACCGGCTCCTCCACCCTGGCCGCTACAAAAAAGTTCAGCGACAGTTTGACCGGACGCAAACGCGCGTTGCATTTGGTGCCGGTGTTGGCCACGGAACTGCCGGCCTTTGGCATCAGCGATATGCGCCATCGTTTGTTTCAGGGCGGGCTGCCTCCGGCATTGCTGGCCACCAACCGGGATTCGGGGTTCTACTCCGAATGGTTGGATTCCTATTACGCGCGGGATGTGCAGGAACTTTTTCGAGTGGAGAAACGCAGCGGCTTTCTTTTATTGATTGAAACTTTGCTCCGGCAAAACGGCGGGTTGCTGGATGTATCGCACCTGGCGAATGTTTGCCGCCTGAGCCGTCCGACGATTGGAAATTACCTCGATGTGTTGCAGGTCACGCATTTGATCCATGTGCTGCGACCTTACCATGGAGGCGGCAAGCAGGAACTGGTGCGCCAGCAAAAGGTGTATGGCTTCGATACCGGGTTCGTCGTGCACGCCCGCGGCTGGGGCGAATTGCGAACGGAAGATTGCGGTTTGCTCTGGGAAAACATCGTCTTGGAGCATCTTCTTGCACAGCCAAGCGCGCCTGTCGTGCGCTACTGGCGCGACAAACAACAGCACGAAGTGGACTTCGTCATCGCGGGAGGTGGATCTGCCTGTGACACCATCGATTGCGAATGGAATCCCGACCGTTTCGACCCGGCCAACTTGCGCAAGTTTCGCGCGCTGTATCCCGAAGGCCGCAATTTTGTCGTATCCCCCCACATCGTGGAAAGTTACACCCGCGATGTCAGCGGGCTCACGATGACGTTTACGGGCTTGGCTGACCTCACCTACTAAACTGCCGAAAAGACGGATTGCCTTGACCGGTGGAGGCTTGGCGGGGGAAAAGGGGTGCGGTGCGAGCATTGATATCACTTACAGTCCCTGTTTACAACGAGCGCGAGGCGCTAGGGCCGCTTTTCGAAAAAGTCCGTGCGGTGATGGACCGGTATGGGAAACCGTGGGAAATCATCTTCGTCAATGACGGGAGCGGAGATGGGAGCGCGGAGGTTTTGGACGGGCTGGCGGAGAAGAATCCTGAGGTGAAGGTGATTCACTTTCGCAGGAATTTCGGTCAGACGGCGGCGATGATGGCGGGGTTTGATTTTGCGACGGGGGAGACGATTATTCCGATCGACGGCGACGGGCAGAACGACCCGGAGGACATACCGCGGATGCTGGCGAAGCTGGACGAGGGGTATGAGGTTTGTTCGGGCTGGCGGAAGGATCGTCAGGACAATGCAATGCAGCGCAATTTTCCGAGCATCATGGCGAACAAGTTGATCTCGTTGGTTTCCGGCGTGGAGCTGCATGATTTTGGGTGTTCGTTGAAGGCGTATCGGGCGGAGGTGATCAAGGGGGTGAGGCTGTATGGGGAGATGCATCGCTTCCTGCCGATCTATGCGAAATGGCACGGGGCGCGGATCGCGGAGTTGCCGGTGAATCATTTTGCAAGGGCAACGGGGCACTCGAAGTATGGGCTGGAGCGGGTGTTGAAGGTGTTGATGGATTTGGTGACGGTAAAGTTCCTGGATAAATACATGCTGAAGCCGATGTATCTGTTCGGGTTCTGGGGGCTGGTGTTTTTTGTGGCGTCGTTCGGGTTCACGCTGTGGACGCTTTTCATGCGAACGCGCGGATATTATTTTTCGACTACGCCGTTGCCGACGATGGCGGTATTTTCGTTTATGACGGGGATGATTTGTGTGTTGATGGGGCTGCTGGCGGAGATGATCACGCGGACGTTCCATGAGTCGCAGAACAAGTCGATCTACATGGTGAGGAGCACGAAAAATATCCCGGAAACGCCGGGCCTGAACTGATGTGCGGCATCGCCGGATTCGCCGGATCCGGCGGGCGTGGGGATATCGAGGCGATGACGGCTGCGTTGGTGAAGCGGGGGCCGGATGCGGGGGGAATTTTTGAGGAAGGGCGGGTTTTTCTCGGACATCGGAGGCTGTCGATTATTGATTTGAGCGACGGAGCTCAGCCGATGACGACGAAGGACGGAGCGGTGGTGGTCGTGTTTAATGGGGAAATCTACAATCACGCGGAATTGCGCGAGGAGTTGGAGAGGGCGGGGCACCGGTTTGCGACGGATCACTCGGATACGGAGGTGTTGCTGCACGGGTGGCGCGAGTGGGGCGAGGGGCTGGCGCAGAGGCTCAACGGAATGTGGGCTTTTGCGATTTACGACAAGAGGACGGGGCGGTTGTTTTTGAGTCGCGACCGCTTTGGAAAAAAGCCGCTGTATTATTTTTATCATCGCGGCACGTTTGCATTTGCGTCGGAACTCACGGCGCTTTTGCGGCATCCGGCGGCACCACGGGAGTTGTCGGAATTGTCGCGCGTGAAGTTTTTGGCTTACGGTCTGCTGCCGGCGCCGAACACGCCGTTTGAGAACATCTGGAAGCTGCCTGCGGGGCACAACATTGTCGTGGAGCGCGATGCGGTGGCGTGCCGCGTGACGCGGTATTGGCGCTATGTGATCGAACCGGAAGAGAATGGGGTGACGGAGGAATCGCTGGCCGAAGAGCTGCTCGACACGCTCGAGCGTGCGACGCGGCGACGGCTCGTAGCGGATGTGCCATTGGGGATTTTTCTCAGCGGCGGAATCGACTCCTCGGCGGTCGCGGCTCTCGCGGCGCGAAACATCCCGGCGAGGGAGCTGCGGACGTTTACGATCGGATTCTCCGAGCCCACCTTTGACGAGTCTGGCCCGGCGCGTCGAATGGCAGAGTTTCTCGGGACGAATCATTGCGAGGAGCGGCTCGACTTGGAAGGCGCGCTCGAGTTTTTGCCAGAGATCCTGGATGGGCTCGACGAGCCGCAAGGAGACTCGTCGCTGCTACCGACGTGGCTTTTGTGTCGCTTTGCGCGGCGTCATGTGACCGTCGCGCTGGGGGGCGATGGCGGGGATGAGTTGTTTGCGGGTTACGATCCGTTTCGCGCGCTCGGAGCCGCGCGCGCTTACGCGGGAATCGTTCCTCGTCCGCTCCACAAGGCCCTACGGATGCTGGCCGGGAGACTTCCAGTGTCGCACGCGAACATGAGTTTTGATTTCAAACTCAAACGCACGCTCCGGGGGCTCAGCTATCCGTCGATGTTGTGGAATCCGGTTTGGCTCGGAGCTTTGGCGCCCGACGAGCTGGCGCGATTCACGGGTGCGGAGTTCCCTATTGAGGAAATCTACAGCGAGGCGATCGATGCATGGGAATCGTGCGGGCAGGATGATTTGGTGGATCGCACGTTGCAGTTCTACACGGAAATTTATTTGCAGGACGGGATTCTGGCGAAGGCGGATCGTGCGAGCATGATGAACTCGCTCGAAGTGCGGAGTCCGTTTTTGGACATTGAGATGGCGGACTTCGCAAGGCGCCTGCCACACCGATACAAGCTGCGAGGCGGCACAACGAAATATTTGCTCAAGCGCGCCGTGCGTGGGCTGCTGCCGGACGACATCATTGATCGGAAGAAAAAGGGTTTCGGCACGCCGGTCGGCGCGTGGCTGCGCACGGGCCGTTTGAGCCCGCGACTCGACGACGATTTCACGCGGGAGAGGTCGGCTTCACATCTGGCAGGAAAAACCGACGAGCGGCTTTTTTTGTGGTGCGAATATGTCTGGCAGGAGTGGGAGCGAAGGAACCTTGCGCCGTGAAACCGAAACGCGTGCTGCACGTGATCGACAGCCTGCATCTGGGTGGAGCGCAGGAGGTCGTGATGAACATCGTCAACGGAGCGAATCGCGAACGCTACTCGCACGAAGTGGCGACGATGCACGGGCGGGGAATTTACTGGGACCGCCTCGCCGCACAGGGTGTGCCTCTGCATTCGTTGTCGCCGCACAAGCTCGTGCCGCTCTACGTTCCGGCTCTTGCCGCGCTGTTGAAAAAGGGCGCCTTCGATATTCTGCATTGCCATCTGATCGCAGCCAACATTGTGGCCAAGCCGATCGGCGCGGCGTGTGGCGTGCCTCTGATTCTCAATCACGACCATACAAATGACCCGAAGCGTGGCGATGTCGCCTGGTTGCTCGCATTGGATCGGTGGGCCAATGGCTTTGCCCAACATCATGTGGCCGTCTCCGCATCGTGTCGGGATTTTCTCGTTTCCCGCGAAGGTATCCCTCCGGAAAATGTTTCTCTCGTTCTGAATGCGATTGATGTTGCGAGGTTTCAACCCCACCGCACGCAACGCTCGCCGGGCGCCCCTTTTATTGCTGGTGTCGGACGGCTGAATGCGCAAAAAAACTTTTCGCTCTTTTTGGAG
>JBBRHN010000211.1:0-5102 GCA_038222685.1 Chthoniobacterales bacterium
GCCGCCGAGAAACTTGCCGAAGACATCGAGAGTCTGCGCAAGTTGCAGGATGTTTTTTACGCGGCGGACAGTTATTCGCTGCTCATCATTTTTCAGGCGATGGACGCGGCAGGCAAGGACGGCGCGATTAAGCACGTGATGAGCGGGTTGAATCCACAGGGCTGCCAAGTCGCTTCATTTAAGGCCCCGACCTCGACGGAGCTCGATCACGATTATCTCTGGAGATCGAGCATGGCATTGCCCGAGCGCGGACGGATCGGAATTTTCAACCGTTCGTATTACGAAGAAGTCCTCGTCGTGCGCGTGCATCCGGCGATCCTCGATGGGCAGAAACTTCCGGACAAACTCAAAGGCGACGCCATCTGGAAGCGGCGTTACGAAGAGATTAACAACTACGAACGCTACCTTACCAACAACGGCACGCGGATCGTAAAGTTTTTTCTTAACGTGTCCAAAGAGGAGCAGAAAAGACGTTTTCTCGCGCGCATCGACGATCCGGCCAAGAACTGGAAACTCTCGCCTGCCGACGTGAAAGAGCGCGGGTATTGGGATGACTACCAACACGCTTACGAGGAAATGTTGCGGGCCACCAGCACGGCAGAGGCGCCCTGGTATGTCGTGCCCGCCGACCGCAAATGGTATAGCCGTGCGGTGATTGCCGATGTGATCGTCAAGACGCTCGAATCCCTCCATCTCGCCTACCCCACACCGAACGCCGGCCAACTCGCCGCCATCCAGGAATCGCGGACGGTGCTCGAAAACGAAAAGTAGCCGATGTCTCCGCTCGGCAGCCTTGTTTTCGGTCTCGGGCTGTTTTTTCTCGGCCTCCAGCTCGTCGGGCAAAACCTGCGCCAACTGAGCGGCGGCGGCTTTCGGCATTTGGTCAAATCGGCCACGCACGCCCCAGCCCTCGCTGGACTGTTGGGCCTCGTCGCCGGAGCTTTGATGCAGAGCGCAACAGCGGTGACGTTTGTCCTCGTCAGCATGGTGGCGAGCGGGCTCATCCAATCGGCTCTGGCGCGCGTGGTCGTGGTGTGGTGCAACGTCGGCCTCACCGCGCTCGCCTTCCTCGCGACGGTCAACATCCACCCTCTCGTTGCCTACCTCGTCGGTGCAGCGGGAATCTTCGTGGGCTCTGTGCGCGCCAAACCCTGGAACACCGTGGCCGGCGTTCTGCTCGGTGTGGGATTGATCCTTTTCGCGCTTGGCGAGATGAGCGCCGGCGCGGCGCCGCTCAAAGAAGCGGCCTGGTTTCGCGACGGTATCGCGCTGGCTCTCCACTCACCCGTCCTGGCTTTTCTCTGCGGCATCGTCGCTGCCGCCGTCCTGCAATCAAACACCGGCGCGGCCATGCTCATCATCACGCTTTCCGGCGCGGGTGTGATCCCTGTCGAGAGGGCGATTCCGGTCATCTACGGCGCAAACCTCGGCGCGATCGTTCTCCGGTTTTTTCTCGCGTCGGGAATGAAAGGCTCTCCGCTTCGTTTGGTGCGCATGGAGGATTTTTTCTGTCTGTTCAGCGGTGTGATCATGATGAGCCTCTTTTTTCTGGAAAAAACCGGAGTCCCGCTCGTCGCCGCGCTCTCCGCGCTGGCCCACTCGCCGGGCACGCAATTGGCCATCGTTTTTCTGCTGTCGAATTTGATCCCGGCCATTCTCCTCACACCGGTTCTCGAGTCGGCTGCGGGAATGCTCAAACGCCTCTGGCCCGACGACACCGCGACGCGTTCGCTCCTCACGTCACAATCCCTCGCCGATCCCGCATCGGCACTCGATCTCATTCCCAAAGAACTCGCACGCCTCCTCGCGAGCCTCCGTGTCGATGCCGCACCGACGGATTCCACCGACCCCGAAAATCGCACTCCCCGCGCGTTTCAAACAGGAGCAATGGCCATCGAGCAATTCTGCGGCCGCCTCGCCTCGCAGGGATCGCTGACCACTGCACAAGCTCTCACCTTGCAACGCCTGCGGGCCGGGCTCCACACGGTCCGGCATATCGGAGAGGCAACCTCCGAATTCGCCGACGCGTTCACGGCCCTTCCGCGAATCGCCCGCGAGACGGCTTCAGGCATCGCCAATGCCCTTCGAAAATGCCTCGCCCTGGCTGCGCAGGCGACAGACACCCTCGACGCTCAAGCCATCAGCGCAGTCCACGAGGAATCCAAACACCACCAACCCGAAATCGATGCCACTCGCGCGGAGTTCAAACAAAGTCTCTCCGCCCTCGATCCCGAGACCCAAATCGCTCTCGCCGCGTTGCTCGACGATTTTGAAATCGCCGTCTGGCTCATTCACCGGCTCGCCAAACTCGAGGGTCGGCTCATCGAACAAATCGGTCCGCCAGCGCAGTCGCCAGAGTGATTTTGTCCGGGAAGGTTTCCACGCGCGAGTCCGGCCAGAGCAGTCCGAACCCGTCGCCAAACGCTCGTCCGTTCACCACACAGGCATCCGTGCGGGCCGCAACAATCTGTGCCGCACCGCACGCAAGCGCCCGTTCGCGGTCCCCGTCGAGTTCGTATTTCCAACCGACAATCACCGCATTCGGAAACCAGCCGCGGAACTGCGGAAGAAGTTTTGACGCGGGCGAGAGCGTCAGGCGCAAATCGCCACTCCGGCTATCCAGTTTCGCCCCGAACGCCCCGTCAATCTCACGAACAACAAAATCGCTGAGTGCCGCAGCGTGAAAAATAAAATCCGGTGTCCGCACGAGTCTCTGGATCGATGTGGCCAGCGACGCGTTGGTTGTAAACTCTCTCACGTCACCGCGAGGCCGCTCCGCCGTCGCGCCTTCTCCGCGAAAACAAATCGTTTCCGCACCAGCACGCTCCAATGCGTTTTGCAAATGCGCGCCGATCTCCCCGGTCGAGAAATTCGTAATGCGCCGCACCTCATCGATGGGCTCAAACGAAGGGCCGCACGTTAAGCACGCGAGAGGTTTCATGCCTCCCATACCAACCGAAGACCGCCCTCGTGGCAAGGCGAGCCGACGGGGCGGGTTTCTCTTCGGGGGAAATTGATTAGCTCGATGCCGCGACCTTCACCCTCTTGAGTTGTCCGTGCGTGTTCACCAAAACACGTCCGCTCTCAAAAAGATCCACCATTGCCGCAAGAGTCTCTTTGCTGTCCTTCGCGCAGGAGCCGACGATCGACACCAACTCTCCGAGCGAGTAATTCCGACGATTGATTTTGCCGTAGTAGTTTTTCATATCTGTTGTTACGAGATCAGACACAACAAGGGACGCCATCGTTCAATTGGCGTCGAATAAAACTGCGGCACTACCGCAGCGTGCGGTCGAGATCCGGGTCGGGAGGAGAGCCGAGTTCAAGCGCACGAGCGTAATGTTTTTTCGCAAGCGCTTTTTCTTCAATCCCGCCTTGGGAATAGAGGACGGCGAGATTAAAATGCGACTCGAGGTAATCGGGCGAGAGATTGACAGCTTTCTCAATCTCCTGAATCGCCCGCGCGCGGTTGCCTTTTTCGCCAAACGCGACGCCGAGGTAGTTGAACGACGAGGGATCGGCGGAGTCGAGCGAGATCGCGTGCAGAAGCGTCTCGATGGCCTGATCAATTTGTTTGGTCTTGATCTGGATAATACCGAGCGACGTGAGCGAGAAAGCATCGTCGG
The DNA here is from genome assembly GCA_038222685.1 of Chthoniobacterales bacterium. Classification (GTDB taxonomy): domain Bacteria; phylum Verrucomicrobiota; class Verrucomicrobiia; order Chthoniobacterales; family Terrimicrobiaceae; genus JBBRHN01. Next base: position 3,627 of record JBBRHN010000211.1, read on the forward strand.
GCGAAATAGCCAACGCACGCCGAATGATCGATTCCGCCGCTGTGTATTTCCCGAGTTCCAACTGAACGGCAGAAAGGTTGGAAAGTGCCATTGCGTTGCGCGGCGACGCCGAGACCACGCGCTGGAAGAGGACCTCTGCCAACGCAAAGTTTTTCTCCTTATACGCCTGCTCGGCCTGCATCTGAGTTTGCCGAAGAGGATCAACCGCCGTCGAGGCATCGGTTTTTTCGTCAAACGCGGGACGCGTGGATTGCCCAAGCATGGCCTCGGGAATGGTCGGCGACGCCAGCGATAGCTCAGGCGGCAAATTCATTTGAAACGCCTGCGACCCGGCCTCGGCGAGAAGTGCTTCAAGTTCCATGATCTTCAAATCGCGATTGCTCAAATCCGTGAACAGCTTAGCCAGTCGGCTACTCGCGAGATCGAGGTCGGACTGGAGTAGCGTGACGCGGGCCAGCGTGACAGGGACTTGGCGTTCGAACTCCGCTGCTTTCTGCTCGGCTATCGCGACCCGCTCATTGAGGCTGCGATTCTCGTCGAGGGTCAACTCGGTTTGCTTCGCGCTCTGCAAACGTCCGAGCGTGTTGTTGAGCTCGCCCGCCAGCGCCGTGTTTTGCTGCTTGAGGCGGTCGAGAAGGTCGGCGTTTTTACGCGCGGTTTCCTCACCGGGCAGGAACCGGACGCCGATGAGTGCAGCGATGATCAGGCCCACAGCGCCAAACGCCAGAGCAACGGCTGGGATTCGGCGGCGAGTGGGGCGTAATGTCTCTCCCAAGGTTCGCGTTGCGGCTTCGAGTTGATCGATCAAACGCTGATTCTGCGTTCGCGCATCGACCAATGCCGCCCGGTGACTATCGAGTTCAGGCTGGAGCGATGTGGCGACGGCGGCTTCGCCCGGAGCTTTTTCGAGCCTGTCCCGGAGCGAAACCTCGCGGCCTCGTAGTTCTTCAATGAGCTTTTCGTGTTCGGCGAGCTGCAGGCGAAGACCGGCAGCGGAGCGGACTTCTTCCATCGACGCGTTGAGGCGGGCCGTGAGATCGGCTTCGCGGGATTGGAGTTCCGCCACGAGGGCCTCTTGCCTGGCAAGACTTGACTTGGCAGAGACCAAAGCCTCACCAGCCTTGCCGGAATCTTCAGCGCCGGCGCGCAAGGATTCTTCGCGGCGGCGGGATTCTTCCAGCGACGCACGCAAACCAGTGAGTTCAGTTTGTAGAGAGCGGACGAGTTCCGAGTGATTGCCGGCCACCTCCAGCCTCGCTTCGAGAGCCCCTTCGCGCTCGCGCAGGGCCTGAAAATCCACGCGCTGGGAGGCGAGTTCGGCTTTCAGCGATTTTGCAAGATCCGCCTCAGCCTGTAAAATTTCTAGACGACCTTCGAGTGCCCGCTCGCGCTCCCGCAGGTTGGCGACGGTGAGCCGCTGCTCGTCGAGTTCAGCCTCGACAGACTTCGCCACGTCCGCCAGCTGTCGCGCGGCGT
>JBBRHN010000212.1:0-5077 GCA_038222685.1 Chthoniobacterales bacterium
AAATCCAATCTGCCCGTATCGAGCGCGTTCGTAGCGGAATTTTGTCAGCAGTTGTCACGCCATAGTCCCGTGCTTCATTTCGCAAGAAGCTGGCTTGAGCAGAGCCTCTCGGAGCAGGGCTTGACCATTGAACAACTCGTCCAGCAGGAAAGCGAGAAGCAGGCGGCTGATCAGGTCTCGGTCAGCCATAGTATCGCCAGCCTTCGTTTCCTCAGCGCGATGGACTGGAAGGAATTCGTCGAATCCTTGAGCTTGGTCGAGACAACCTTGCGCAATGATCCCTCCGGCGTTTACCCGGATATGGATTTCCCGACCCGGGATCGCTACCGCCATTCGGTAGAAACCCTGGCGCGGCACAGCGGGCTTTCCGAGGCGGACATTGCATTACGCACTGTCGAACTTGCCAGCGAGAACGCCCAAAAAAACGGACCGGACGACCGGAGCGCTCACGTGGGTTTTTACCTTGTCGATAAGGGCCGGCCACCGTTCGAACGGCTGGTCAAAATGCGACGTCCATGGCGGACGAGGCTCGAACGAGGAATCCATAACTTCCCTCTGGCATTTTATGCAGGAGGCATCGGGATGCTCACCGTCCTCGCCACGTTTGGCTTGGTTGCGCTCGCTTGGACGCTTGATTTTGCAGGGTGGAAACTTGCCATTCTCGGCCTCGTTTTTCTTGTATGCGTAAGCCACCTGTCCGTCGCGTTGATGAATTGGCTTTGCTCGGTGCTAATGGAGCCGCGTCAGCTCCCGCGCCTCGATTTCTCCGACGGCATTCCCTCGGATCGTCGCACAATGGTCGTCGTGCCAACGATGTTAACAAGCACCGCGTGCGTTGATCAACTCATCGAGAGTTTGGAAGTTCACCATCTCGCGAATCGGGATCCGAATCTCTTCTTCGCCCTTTTGACGGATTTCCGTGACGCGGCAGCGGAGATTTTACCGGTTGATCAGGAGCTGCTCGAGCGGGCGCGGGCGGGCGTCGAAATGCTGAATCATAAATATTCATCCGATAGAGACGGTCTCTTTTTCCTATTCCATCGCCCGCGCCGATGGAATGCCAGCGAAGGCTCATGGATGGGCTACGAGCGCAAGCGAGGAAAACTCGGGGAGTTTAACGCCCTCCTCCGCGGTGGCGCTCGCGAATGTTTTTCCGAGATTGTCGGAGAAACGTCGATCCTCGCCACGATCAAGTATGTGATCACGCTGGATACGGACACCCAGCTTCCGCGGGATTCCGCCCGTGTGCTAGCCGGAACGATGGCGCACCGGCTGAATCATCCGGAGTTCGACGACGCACGCGGCATTGTCATTGAGGGCTACGGGATCCTCCAACCGAGAGTGGCTGTGAGTCTGGCGGGCACCCAGCGATCCTGGTTTGTCCGCTTATTTGCCGGCGATTCAGGAATCGATCCTTACACACGCGCGGTTTCCGATGTCTATCAGGACGTCTTCCGGGAAGGCTCCTTCATCGGAAAAGGAATCTACGATGTCGATGCCGTCGAGCGGGCCTTCGCAGGCCGGTTCCCGGAGAACATCGTGCTCAGCCATGACCTTCTCGAAGGTTGCTACGCGCGCTCCGCGCTCGTGAGCGATGTAGAACTTTACGAGGAATACCCTTCCCGATATAAAGTGGACATCGCCCGGCGCCACCGCTGGATTCGAGGAGATTGGCAGATCATGCAATGGCTTCTTCCGCGAGTCCCCGGCCCGGACGCCCATCGCATTGCGAACCCGCTTTCGGGACTGTCACGGTGGAAACTGTTCGACAACTTACGCCGCAGTTTGGTGCCAGTTGCCATGCTGGTTTTTCTTCTTGGAGTTTGGCTTCTTCTTCCCGCGTTTGGCGGCCTTGGTTTGTTGATTGTCGTTCTGATCATCACCCTCCCAGGGTTGCTCTCTCTGCTTTTCAGTGGATTCCGAAAACCGTCGGATCTGCCGTGGGCGATGCACCTGCGGGCGGTGACCGAATCAGGCGGGCGGCAACTTGGCCAAGACTTTTTGACGTTAGCCCTCCTTCCCTATAATGCGTTCATTAGTCTGGATGCGATCGCCCGGACTTTAGTGCGTTTGTTTATTACCCACAAACGACTCCTCGAATGGCAAACCTCTCGTGATTCTGAGCGCGCCAGTCGAACCGGAATCTTAGGGTTTTTCGCCACCATGTGGTTCGCGCCCGTGCTCGCCGTGGCAAGCGGTCTCGTCCTAATGTTCCTCCAGCAGGCACAATGGCCCTTGGCGATTCCGCTCCTCACGCTCTGGTTTCTCGCTCCATCGATCGCTTGGTGGATCAGCCAATCCATCGAATCTACAACCCCGGAGTTAACGGCTGAACAAACCCGCTTCCTGCGCCGCACCGCACGCAAGACATGGCATTTTTTCGAAACCTTTGTGTCCGCTCAAGAGAATTGGCTGCCTCCGGACAATTTCCAGGAGGTGCCCGTTCCAACGATCGCCTCGCGGACTTCGCCAACAAACATGGGACTTGCCCTGCTCGCCAATCTCGCCGCACGCGATTTTGGATATTTATCGATTGCCGGATTAATCCAGCGCACGCAGGACGCCTTCATAACGATGAACAAACTCGAACGGCATCGCGGACATTTCTACAATTGGTATGACACCCGTTCGCTCCAGCCACTCCTGCCGCTCTATGTTTCGAGCGTGGACAGCGGCAATCTAGCCGGGCATTTGCTGACGCTCGGTTCCGGATTAAGAGAACAAGCGGATGAAGGAATACTTACACCTGAGATATTTTCCGGGTTGCGCGATACCGTTCGAATTCTCCTGGATTGGGATGACGGGAATTCCGCCCTCACGCAGCTCGACGCGGAGTTGGAAGCAGCCCCATCCACGCTCCGCGCGGCGTTCTCGTTGTTGGAACGAGCCACGGATCAGGCCACCCGGATCGCGGCTTCGGTGGCAAACGCCGAGGAGAACCTGAAAGGGTGGGCTCGAGAGTTGCAGCGGAATTGCGAGAGACATTTGGAGGACCTGCGTTTCGTCGCGCCGTGGCTGGCGTTGCCGATCGATCATCATGGTGCGCCGCTTCAGGATCAACTTGATGAACTCGACAAATCCCCCACCTTAAAGCAAATCGCCGAGCTCGGAGAGTCGCTCGCCGCCTTGATCGACACGGAAACGCCGCGCCTCGCGAATCTTTCGAATGCTCTGCAAGAAGCCGGCATCCGCGCCCGCCAACGCCTCGATACCTTAGAAGATCTGGCCCGACAGAGCGACGAAATGGCCGCTATGGATTTTACGTTTCTGTTCGACTTGACGCGTGACCTTTTTTCCATTGGGTTCAACGTCAGCGAAGGTCGATGCGACGCCAGTTTCTATGACTTGCTGGCGTCAGAGGCCCGCTTGTGCAGTTACGTCGCCATCGCTCAAGGGCAGGTGCCACAAGATCACTGGTTCTCGCTTGGACGCCTCCTCGTCGCATCGCGGGGCGAACCCCTGCTCATTTCATGGAGCGGCTCGATGTTTGAATATCTCATGCCGCTTCTCGTGATGCCAAATTACGAAAACACGCTTTTGGATCGCACCTGCAAAGCGGCAGTCAAGCGGCAGATCGCCTATGGAACATTGCGTGACGTTCCTTGGGGCATTTCGGAGTCGGGCTACAACCGGACTGACGTTCATTTGAATTACCAATACCGTGCCTTTGGCGTTCCGGGACTTGGTTTAAAGCGGGGGCTCGCCGAAGACTTAGTGATCGCGCCTTATGCAACTGCCATGGCGCTGATGATCGCACCAGTGGATGCTTGCGAGAATCTACAGCGGCTTGAGATCGAGCGTCGCTCCGGCGTTTATGGCTTCTACGAAGCGGTGGACTACACGCCATCCCGCTTGCCGCCGGAGGAGACGAGCGTCAGCGTCCAATCCTACATGGCGCATCATCACGCGATGAGCCTGCTTGCGCTGGCGAACATCCTTCGAAGCAACTCGATGCAGCGCCGCTTTATGGCGTGTCCGTTGCTCAAGGCAGCAGACTTGCTTTTGCAGGAACGGGTGCCAAAGACCTCCGCAAGCGTATTCGTCGAAGATTTGACCCTCGAAACTGTCCGCTCACCCGCTGAGGAAACTGAAAGCGTGATGCGGGTTTATACGAACCCCACCCCACCCGCGCCAGAGGTTCATCTTCTATCGAACGGCCGCTATCATGTCCTTGTGAGCAGCGCCGGAGGCGGCTACAGCCGCTGGCGCGATCTGGCCGTCACCCGCTGGCGCGAAGATGGCACCCGCGACAACTGGGGCACCTTCTGTTACGTACGCGACCTGGCCGACGGCAAATTCTGGTCGACCGCGCTGCAACCGACCCTGGTCCAGCCCAAAAATTACGAAGTCATCTTTTCCGAAGGCCGGGCCGAATTCCGCCGCACCGACAACGAGTTGGAAATGCATACAGAAATCGTGGTGTCGCCGGAAGACGACATCGAGTTGCGTCGCACCCGGATCGTCAACCGCTCGCGCCAGCGCCGCACCATCGATCTCACCAGCTACGCTGAAGTCGTGCTGGCGCCAGCGGCGGCGGACGATGCCCATCCGGCGTTTTCGAACCTGTTCGTGCAAACCGAACTGCTGCGCGATCAACCGGCGATTCTCTGCACCCGTCGTCCGCGCTCGCTGCACGAAGTCATGCCCTGGATGTTTCACCTGATGGCCATCCACGGCGCCGACACCGAAGCCGTCTCCTTCGAGACCGACCGCATGCGCTTCCTGGGACGCGGCAACACGCCGCAATCGCCCCAGGCGCTACAGGCCGACAATCTGTCCGACAGTGCCGGTTCGGTGCTCGACCCGGTCGCTTCCATCCGCCAGCGCATCACGCTGGAGCCGGAACAGGTGGTGGTCATCGATATCGTTACCGGCATGGCCGACACGCGCGATGCCAGCGTGGCGATGGTTGAAAAATATCATGACCGCCATCTCGCCGACCGCGTCTTCGAACTGGCATGGACCCACAGCCAGGTCGTCCTGCGCCAGCTCAATGCCAGAGAGGCCGACGCCCAGCTCTACAGCCGTCTCGCCAACTCGATCATTTTCGCCAACGCACAGTTGCGGGCCGATGCCA
>JBBRHN010000213.1:0-5060 GCA_038222685.1 Chthoniobacterales bacterium
AGGTTCCGCGCAACGTTCGCCGCACCCCCTGGATAAGAGGTCTCCGACTGCACTTCGACCACAGGCACAGGTGCCTCTGGCGATATCCGCGAAACCCGCCCCCACACGAATTCGTCGAGCATCACGTCACCGATCACCAGAAGTCTGCGCGTCAGCGCCGTTTGAAGAAGATATTGTAATCTCGAGGGATTCATCGCAAGTTGAGGCTTCTTTGTAAACGGGCTGAGCCCGCGCAACAAAGCCCAAATTGACAATGCGAAAAACATTCCCACTGCTTCTCACGGCGCTCGTCCTCGCGGCGACCACGCCCTGCCGTGCTCAAGACGCTCCGGCCAGCATCGATCTTTCCAAGTTCCCGGCCGCTGAGGTCGAGGACATCGTCGTCCCTGTCCCAAGTGAGGTTTTTCTCGTTCTCGACAAACTCGGCACCCCGAACTGGCGCGCCGAAGTGCGCAAATCTCTCGGTAAAAACACAGGCAACCGCCCCCAGGTCGCACTCCTCCTCGGAACCGTCATTGCTGAAGGATTTATCGCCGTCGAGGCCGAAGATGCCGAGAAGGTCAAAGAGATCGGACGCGAAGTTCTCGCCCTCGCCGGGGTCATCAACGTCCGCAAAGCCGTCATCGCACGCAGCAAAAGCATCACTGAAAAAGCTGAGGCAAAAAACTGGAAAGCCGTCCGGGTTGAATTCGACGGTGCCCTTCAGGACGTTCGCGGTGCCATGGAAGAACTAGGGGACTACGATCTGGCTCAACTCGTCAGTATGGGCGGTTGGATTCGCGGCACCGAGGTCCTCACGTCCATCGTGTCAAAAAACTACTCTCAGGACGGAGCCGAACTCCTCCATCAACCCGAACTCCTCGACTATTTTACCCGCAAACTCGACGCCATCAAAAACACCCGTCTCGGGAAGGACGAGCTTGTCGTCCGCATTCGCAAAATGCTCGCAGCCATCAAACCTCTAATCGGAAAAGAGGACGGCTCCAAAATCTCCATCGACCAAGTGAAGAAAATCAATGCGATGACATCCGAAACGGTCGGGGCCATCACCTCCAAGGGGGCGTGAACGAATTTGTGAAAAAATCCCTCTCCACTCTCCTCGCTGTCCTCGCCATCGCCATCGTCCCGGCACACGCAATGGTCGACGATGCCCTATCCTTCGCCCACGAGGCCGCACAGCCTTACGTCAAAAAAGGTTTTACCGTCCGTGAAGATGCATGGGGCGGCGACCTCGGCGTCAAAGACCAACAGGCCGTTACCGCCCAGCTTTTCAAAGGCAACGAATACTGGTTCTGCCTCGGCACCGACGTCCGCAACGCCGTCATCACCGTTCATATCTATGATGCCCAGGGCAAGCTGGTCGAAACCGAGTCTTGGCAAAAAGGCCGCTTCGCCGGAGCTCGTGTGACCCCGACCAAAACCGGCACCTATTACGCCATCATCACCGTCGAAAAGTCGCCTGAAGAGCGCACCGGCTGGGCTGTCGTTTACGCTTACAAATAGGCGCCCCACTCCCAGATGGAGACGACTACGTTGGAATTCGAGAACGCCCGGGCAGTCCAAGCCATCTACGGCGGCGACGAAAAGCGTCTCCGTGAACTCGAGACCCGCCTCTCAGTCCGTGTCACCTCCCGCGACGGATGGATCCGCATCGAAGGCAGCGAAGCGGACGTCACCCGCACGAAAACCGTATTCCAACAACTCCAGCAAGCCGTCGAACGCGGAATTCCCGTCGGACGCCACGAGTTCGAATACGCTCTGAAGGCCGTCGAGACTAACGAGGCAGGCTCTAACGGACTCGGCAATCTCCTCGAAACCCGCATTCATTGCTCCGCTCGCAAGCCGCCGATCGTCCCGCGCACCGTTGGCCAGAAAGCTTACCTCCAAGCCGTGCAAGCGCACGACATCACGTTCGGCCTCGGCCCCGCGGGCACAGGAAAAACCTACCTCGCCGTTGCCGTGGCCGTGGCCGCCCTCAAACAAGAAAAAGTCAGCCGTATCGTCCTCACCCGTCCCGCTGTCGAGGCCGGAGAGGCACTCGGATTCCTGCCGGGCGACCTCCAGGAAAAAATCCTCCCCTACCTCCGCCCCCTTTACGACGCACTTCACGACATGCTTGAACTCGAAGAGATCCAGAAATACATGGATCGCGGCGTCATCGAAATCGCCCCCCTCGCCTATATGCGCGGGCGCACCCTCGCGAACTCCTTTGTCATCCTCGACGAGGCCCAAAACACCACCGCCGAGCAAATGTTCATGTTCCTCACCCGAATCGGCTCAGGCTCCCGCTGCGTAGTCACGGGCGATCGCACCCAAATCGATCTCCCCCGCAATAAACCCAGCGGCCTTATCGAAGCCATCGAGGCACTCCGCGATTGCAAAGGCGTCGGCATGCATTTCTTCTCGGAACAAGACGTGGTCCGCCACCCCCTCGTCCAAGCCATCATCCTCGCTTACAAAGAGCACCGGGGATCACGGGAAAGCCGCATCTAAAAAATATGTTCGATTTTTTCAAGCGCCGCCGATTGGTCGGTAAGGGCATGGCCAGCGGAAAGAAACGCCGCACCGTCGAGGAGAACGAATTTGCCGAAGCCCTCCAATCCGGCTGGGTCGCCCGCATACTCCTGCTCCTCGCCTTCGTCGCCGGCCTCGCATTTCTCATCTTCACCGGCGGCCAGCAGGATGAACCAATAAAAAAATTCCTCCTCTGCCTGCTGATTTTTGTCACGGCGGTCGCTCAACTCTGGATCAACCATCCACAGACCCTCGCCGTCAACTCCCGCCTCGCACTCATCCTCGGCGTCATGCTCGTCCAGCTTGCCGCCATCAAGTTCACCCTCATCCAGGCCGCATCCGGCAACATCGACCTCCAGCTCGCACCGCTCCTCGTCCCCTACGCCTTCGCCCCGCTTGTCCTCTCGGTTATGCTCGGACGCAACCAAGGCCTCTACGCCGCCGTCTTCACCAGCCTCTGGGGCTCACTCCTCGTCGGCCCCATCAACTCCGTCTTCCTCGTCATCTCCCTCATCACCGGGTTCATTGCCGTTTACGTGACTTTCCAAGTCCGCCGCCGCAGCCGCCTCATCCGCGCAGGCGTTTACGTCGGCATCGCCACTTGGATCCTCGCCGCGACCTTCGGCATGATCGGCCCCGTCGTCTGGGAAATGCCAGCACAGACCGACTGGCGCATGATTGGCCTCCAAAGCCTCGCTGCCTTCGCCACTGGTATCGGAACAGCCATCCTCGTCAGCGGTCTTCTCCCCGTCCTCGAAAACTTTTTCAAAATCACGACCGACATCTCATGGCTCGAAATGAGCGACCTCAACCATCCGCTCCTTAAGCGAATGAGCCTCGATGCCCCCGGCACCTACCACCACAGCCTCGCCGTTGCAAATCTCTCCGAAGCCGCAGCGGAAGCCGTCGGCGCCAATCCAACCATCTGCCGCGTTGGCGCTTATTTTCACGACATCGGCAAACTCGTGAAGCCCGACTACTTTAGCGAAAACATGCCCCCGGGGCACAACCCCCACGACGACCTCACCCCGACCATGAGCGCCCTCATCATCGTCGCCCATGTCAAAGAAGGAGTTGATCTCGCCCTTAAAAATAAACTCAATACCGAGATCATCGACATCATCCGGCAGCACCACGGCACCTCTCTCGTCTCCTACTTCCACCAACGCGCCCTTCAACAACAGGACGACGCCCGCCTCGGCGGAAAAATCATGAACATGCGCGACGACGACGTTCCCGAAGTCCGCGAGGAAAGTTTCGTCTACCCCGGCCCGCGCCCCGAATCCAAAGAAGCCGCCCTCGTCAGCCTCGCCGACGCCATTGAAAGCGCCTCCCGCAGCATCGAACGCCCCACCCCTCAACGCATCGAAGATCTCGTCAACAACATCATCGCAGACCGCATCGCCAGCCACCAACTCGACAATGCCCCCCTCACCCTCGCCGAAATTCACCGCGCCGCCGAGAGCTTCCGCTTCTCCCTCGTTAACATGCTCCACGCACGCATCGCCTACCCAAAGCGTGAGGAAAAAGAAACCAACCACGAAAAGCGCGACCAAAAATCCGCTGCCTAGTCTCGCGTTTTTCCACCGCCAGCGCGCGACCCCCTTCGACTCCGCGGCACTCGAATCCCTTGTCCGCGCCGCCTTGCCCGCGTGCGCCGGACTCACCTCTCCCCTCCCGCAATCCATCGACATTTCCGTCATCGGAAACCGCGCCATGGCCGCCATCCACCGCGATTTTCTCGGCATCTCCGGCCCCACCGACGTCATCACTTTTCCCTACGGCGAAATCTTCATCTGCGCTCCCGTCGCCGCCGCTCGCGCGAGTGAAATTGCTCACACCACCACGACCGAACTCGCCCACAACTCCATCCACGGTCTCCTCCATCTCGCCGGACTCGACGACGTCCAACCTGCCGCCGCCGCCCGCATGGCCCGCGAGCAAAGCCGCATTCTCGCCGCCGCTCAGAAAAGCTCGGTCTGAGCAGGATTGCGCGCGAGCGACTCCTTCTCGATCTCGGCGACCAGCCCGCGAAACTCACAAGCCCGAAGCGCTTCAATCAACGCCTCGTATTGCGGCTCCACCAAAAAACCCTGCCATGGCTCCGGATGAACGATGTCGTCATCCAAGCGGACCATCTCCCGATTGTCCAAAATCTGCTGCCGCCCGCCCTCAATCTTCGCCCGGACCTTTTCGCTTGCGATGACCGAACAATCCTCCAGCAAGCGGTCAATCGAACCGTGTTCCAAAATCAACGCCAGCGCGGTTTTTTCGCCGATCCCCGGCACGCCAGGAATGTTGTCCGAAGCATCCCCGGTTAATGCCAGCACATCCGCAATCCTCGCCGGTTCAACTCCCCACTTTTTCCGCACCTCCTCCACCCCCAGCAATGCAAACCCCGCGTTGCCCACATCCGCCTTCACCGTCGAATAAATGCGAATCCGCTCCGACGCCAGTTGAAGAATGTCTTTATCATTCGTTGCAATGACCACATCTGCCCCCTCCCTCGCCGCGCTCACCGCATACGACGCAATCAAGTCATCCGC
>JBBRHN010000214.1:0-5018 GCA_038222685.1 Chthoniobacterales bacterium
ATGAAGGTGCACCTGCGTCAGATTCCACAGGGAGAAACACTTCACTTGGAGGGTGAGGAGGATGCGGCGGGGATTGGGCTCGACGAGGTGGGAGCCGTTGCGGCATCGCCTCTGAGATACTCGATGGACGTGGGGGTGAGCGAAGGGGGGTTGTTTGGCTCGGGGCGGCTGGAGCTGCGTGTGCGGATGTGCTGCGTGGCGTGCCTTGAGGAATTTGAGCAGGATTTTAAGATCGAGCCATTTGGGTTCCAGATCGAATTGACAGGAAATGAATTGATGGACTTGACCCCGGCAATGCGAGAGGATATTCATCTCTGCTTGCCTCCGCACCCGCGATGTGATGCCGTGGGCAGTGACAAGCAATGTCCGGCCATCCCCGACAGCGCAGAACGCGCTGTTCGTCAGGCACCCGAAAGGGGGGCGACTGCTTGGGACGTGTTGGACAAATTGAAATCGATATCAGACTAAACCTATGGGAGTTCCCAAAAGAAAAACTTCAAAGATGCGCCTTCGCACCCGTAAAGCGGCGAACCGTTGGCATGCACCGAAACTCAGCAAGTGTCCGCAATGTGGAGCCGCCGTGCTGCCACACATTGCCTGCCCGTCCTGCGGGTATTACAACAAGCGGCAGGTGCTGACGATCGACGCTGGTTGAGCAAGATTGCCGGACTTTTTTCCGAATGAAGATCGCCCTCGATGCGATGGGCGGGGATTTTGCTCCGCAGAATCCCGTCGCTGGAGCCGTGCAGGCATTGCGTGATTATGCGGACATCTCCGTTATTTTTGTCGGAGATGAGACGAAGATCCGTGCCGAATTGAGCAAGCATAATGTGTCGGCATTGAGCGAGCGGATGGAGTTTCATCCCGCGTCGCAAGTCGTGGACATGACCGACAGCGGCATCGACAGCGTGCGAAAGAAAAAAGATTCGTCGGTGAGCCGTGCTGTGGATCTGGTGAAGAGCGGTGCGGCAGATGCCGTCGTCTCGGCTGGCCATACAGGTGCGCTGGTGGCGGCTTCGACGATTAAACTGCGCACGCTGCCGGGGATCGACCGGGCGGGTTTGGCGGTTTTAATTCCGGCCGAGGGCGGAGTTTTTCTTTTGATTGATGGCGGGGCGAACATTGATCCCACACCGGAGCACATCGTGGGCTTCGCGATTATGGGAACGATTTATGCCCGGGAGTTGCTGGGATGCCCGGAGCCGCGCGTGGGGTTGCTCAATATCGGGACGGAGCCGGGGAAGGGAAATGAGTTCAGCCAGGAATGCTTCGAACTCCTGAGCAACGCTCCGATCCGCTTCGCGGGCAATGTCGAGGGGCATGGGCTTTTCAAGCGTCCCGTCGAGGTTGTCGTTTGCGATGGATTTACGGGCAATGTTTTGTTGAAGACCATCGAGGGCCTGGCAAAATCGATTTTTTCGTGGTTGAAGCAGGAGTTGAAAGCCTCGCCGATCCGAATGCTGGGCGCGCTGCTGGCGAAGGGTGCGTTCACGGCGATACGGGACCGCACGAGCACGGATGAATACGGCGGCACGCCATTGCTCGGAGTCAACGGAATTTGCATCAAAGCGCACGGAAATTCCTCACCGAGGGCGATGCGCAACGCGATTCGAGTGGCGCGCGCGGCCGTCGATCAACAAATTAATAAAAGAATCGTCGAAGCGATTCGCCCAGCTCATGAAGATGTATCCTCGCCCCAAGGAGCGGCAGCCTAACCGCACGGTTTCCATAATCGGCACTGGCAGCTACGTGCCTGAACGTGTTCTCACAAACGCGGATCTCGAAGCCATGGTTGAGACGAGCGACCAGTGGATTATGGAACGCACGGGAATTCGCGAGCGTCGCATTGCGGCCGAGGGCGAGTTCACCAGCCACCTCGCGGCCGAGGCGGCGAAAGCGGCTATAGAGAACGCCGGGATTACGGTTGAGGAAATCGATATGATTTTGGTTGCCACGATTACGCCGGACACGTTTTTTCCGTCCACGGCGTGCCATGTGCAGCGTCTGATCGGGGCCAAGAATGCCGCTTGCATGGACGTAAACGCCGCTTGCTCGGGTTTCCTTTATTGTGTGGAAATCGCGCAGCAGTTCATCGCCAATCACACTTATCAGACTGTGCTCGTTATTGGTGCGGATAAGCTCAGTTCCATCGTCAACTGGACGGATCGCAACACTTGTGTGCTTTTTGGCGACGGTGCGGGTGCGGCGGTTTTGAAGTATCGCGCGGGATCGCATGGGGTGATCGCGACCTATATGGGCAGCGACGGGAACTACGGAGAAATCCTTCACATGCCCGGCGGCGGGTGTGCCATCCCGATCACGAAAGAAAACGCCGATGATAAACTTAACACGCTGCACATGAACGGGCGCGAGACATTCAAGCAGGCGGTCACATCAATGATGAAAGCGGCTCAGCGCGCGCTCGAAAAGAGCGGGCTCACCACTGATGATCTCAAATGCATCATCCCGCACCAAGCCAACATCCGTATTATCGAAGCGATGGCGGATCGGCTGGATGTTCCGATGAGCAAGTTTCACATCAATCTTGACAAATACGGCAACACATCGGCGGCGGCCGTGGCCATCGCGCTCGACGAGGCCAATCGCATGGGCCGGTTCGAAGTGGGCGACTACATCCTGCTCGTGGTCTTTGGCGGTGGTCTCACTTTCGCGAGTTCGGTGATCCAGTGGTAGTGCAGGTCAGGAATTGAGCCGGGCCTGCCAGATCCAACTCCACGGGATCGCGCCGTGGGATAGCGCCCAGTCGTTGAACTGGCGCAGCGACCAACCTTCGGACTCCGTGAAGTGGCGGTGAAGTTTCTCGAGTTCCAATCGACCGAGGAGGTAGCTCATCGGAACGGTCGGGCTGGACGAATACCAATTCACGTCACCCATGGCGCGGGCGCGGGTAAAGCCGACGCCTTTTTCGAGTTGGCGGGCGGCGGCGGCGGGCGTGAGTGATCCATCTTGCAAGCCGCAATCGATGACAATGCGATGAGCCCGCCAGAGAGCGTCTTGAGTCTGGATCAACTTCGCGTGCGGCACGTCGGCGAGGCCGGTTTCGACGGAAAATTTCTCACACCACATTGTCCATCCTTCGTAAAAAATGGCGTGTTCGAAAAGGCGGCGAAGGCGGCTGGGGTGGCGGTATTGGACGACGAACTGGAGGTGGTGTCCCGGGTAGCCCTCGTGAATGCTGGTGAGTTCAAGGCCAAAGTGCTGGCGGATTTCGGCCTGTTTTTGAGCCTGTGTTTCGCGAAGGAGACTAAGGTCGTTGACCCAAAAAATGCCGGTCTGGTCTTTGGCGAATGGCGGGGGCCCACTGTAGGCGGCAGTGGGGAACTGGTGACGGAGAAACGGTGGGACGGGAAGGACTTTGAGGTTCTCGCGTCTGGGAAGGGTGACGAGTTCGCGGGCGGCGAGTTCGCGTTTGATGCGCTCAGTCGCGGAGCGGTAGGTGTCCAGGAGCGAGCCTGTGGGTTGCCACGCGGCGGCGGCTTCTTCGATGAGCACGCGCGCGGATTTGCGTCCGATGCGGGCTGCGGATTTGCGCAGCATTTCCTCGTGTTCGGCGATGAGGCTGTAGCCGTTGGCGCGGGCCTCGGGAAGGGTGAGATCGAGGCCGAGTCGTTCGCGGATGAGAAACTCAAAGCGTTCGCGTCCAATGGCGAAACTCCCGGGTGCACCGGGTTTGCGGCGGCGGATGGCGCGGGCGTAATCAGCAAACGCGCTGGCGGCGGATTTGAGGAGTGAGGACGTGCGTTGCGGGTGAGGCGAATTTTTTTGGAATTCGCCATCGAGGCCTTCGAGAAACTCCACGCTTCCCGCGCAAGCGCGCTCGGCGAGAGTGGTCCACAGGGGCACCGGCGCTCGGAGGGCCTCGGCTCCAGCGGCGAGGTAATCCGGGATCTTTGCGAGACGCGATTCGATTGCGGGCAAAGCCTTCGCGGGGTTCGTAGCGGATCGCACGACGAGGTCGAAAATGGAATCCATTGCGGCGTCGCAATGCGTTTGCGGATTCGTGCGCCAGCGGGCGAGATCGCGCGCGAAGAGAAGTTCGGTGCGGAGTTTGGCGACAAATCCGCGGCGATCCAGCCAGTCGTCGCCGCGAAACGCTCGTTCGGGCAGGGCTTCGACAGCGTTGAGCGTGCTGGCGGTCAGAGCGATGTGGCGGCGGTGGGTCGCGACGGTGTTTGCGCTCAAGCGCGCCTCGAACTCCGCGAAGCCAAGTTTGCTCGCGTGTTCGGGAAAGAGTTCACACGTCTGCTCGAGCCAAGTGTCACCGATGGCCCGAAGTTTTCGTGCGGGAGTGGCAGTGGAACTCACGGGCGGGATTTTTCGAAACGGCCTTCTTCGTCAACGCGGGCCATGGCAGCGGCTTCGGCGTCGTCGGCAAGGCTGCGGACTTTCTCGACTTGTTCCCGGGTGAGAGGGACGCCATTAGCCTCGATGGCTACGGCGTTGATGTCTTTGAGATGCGCGGCTAGGGTGGTGACGAACTCGGTTTTTTGGAGACGCGGGTGAAGGGTGTTGAGGCGCTCCATGAAGTATTCCATAATCTCAAAGTTCCCCAGCAGCGCGGCCTTTGCGGGCGTGTAGTCCGTCGCCGTGCTTGTTGCGGCAAGCTGGAATCCGCGTAGCCAGCCGCCGAAGCTGATCAGATCAGCCATCTCGGCATCGCGAAGGTCGAGCATAGATTGTTCGACGTCTTCCTGCGTGCGGATGAGTTCTTGGCGCATCCCGACCCAATCGCCTTTGTCGCTGAGTTCGAGCAGACTTTTGCTGCGCTTCGTGAGACGGTCGCCAACGCCGAGCGCGCGCGATTGGCGGATGAGTGCGCGGCCCACATCCTGCACATCCGTCGGGCGTTCGGCGAGCGCGAGGAGAAATCCATCGGCGACGAGCGAACCAAAATGCATCGCGGTCTGGAGGCGGTTGCTGAAATTGGCATCGCGGTTGGCGGCGGAAATGACATCTAGCGGAATCGGGCGAACGGCTTCGAGCGTTTTGAGAATTTC
>JBBRHN010000215.1:0-4978 GCA_038222685.1 Chthoniobacterales bacterium
ACGCACCACGCTCGGCCATGTCATCGTGATGGGCCGCAAAACCTTTGACTCCCTAGGACGTCCCCTCCCCGGCCGCGAAAACTGGGTCGTCTCCCGCACCGCTTCACCCGAAGGCGTCCGCGTCTGGCGCGACCCGGCGGAAATCACCGCCCCGCTTGACGGGCGCAAAGTCTTCATCATCGGCGGCGCAGAACTTTACAAAGCCCTCCTACCCGTGACGACCGAGATTTACCTCACCCGAGTCAGCTTTGAGGTTGAAGGCGACACATGGTTTCCCGCGTTTGAAGAATCGTTTGACGGCGGCGAGATCATCGAGACCGGTGAGCACTACGAGATTCGCCACCACCGGCGAATTCCCGTGCCTCATCAAGCTTCGTAATTGGCTGCCAAGAGATCGCCGAAAGGCGGCTTTCGAGTCTCAATTTGAAAGTCAACAGATTGACAATCTGAAAGTCTAAGCGTTCCTCAAGATATGAAAACGGTAAGTGTCCGCGATTTGAAAGCACATTGGGCCAAGGTGGAGGAGCAACTGGGCCAAGGCGAGGTGTTTGTGGTATTGAACCGAGGCAGGCCGGCTGCGCACATCGTCCCGGCCTCGCCGAGGGAAGTCTTGGTCTGGGACGACCATCTTGCCACGGCCCTCAGGCCTTCTGCCTCAAAATCGCCGCAGGAGACGGTTCGGATGGATCGAGATCCCCGCTGGTGAAGTAAATGACAATTCGTAACCTTTGACGACAGGCAAAAGAAACTCGCCAAATCCGAGGGCTTGCCCGTGCCTAACCTCAAACCAACGTAATCCCGAGCGCTCTCAGAAGCCGCGCTGGCTCACTCACAAAATCTCAAACGGCTTCGGCAATTTCGTCAGCACACGGTGGCCTTTGGCGGTCACGACGATCACATCTTCATGGCGCACGCCACCGAGACCTGGAATGTAGATGCCAGGCTCGACCGTCAGCACTTGACCGGGCAAAAACGTTGTCGCTCCAAAGCGCGGGGACTCGTGAATTTCGAGCCCCAAACCATGTCCCGTGCCATGAAAGAATCCCTGCCACCTCCCGTCTCGAATCTCCGTGGGATAGCCTTGCCCGGAAAAAAACGATTTGATTTGTTCGTGAATAATCGCGCCCTGATTGCCGGGCTTCAATGCGTCGAAGGCCACCTTCTGTCCCGCCAGGCAAGTCTCCCAAAGATGCCTCTGCGCATCCGTCGCGCGTCCGCGCACCACCGTGCGCGTAATATCGCCGAAATACCCGCTGCTCGCATCGCGCGGAAACACATCGAGAATAATCAGTTCGCTAGCCCGCAGTGGCCCGCTCCCGCGCGCGTGCGGATCGCACGCCTGCCCGCCTCCTGCAACAATGGAGTCACCCCGCGACTCGCCACCCGCGCGGACAATTGTCGTCTCGATCTCCATCCGTATCATCTCTGAAGTGAGCACTCGGCGCCCGGTCATCAACACGCCATCCTTCCGGATCGCGGCCGCGCGGAGCACCTCAATCGCACGCGAGATTCCCGCCTCCGCGATGCGAATCCCCCCTTCAACCAGCCTCACCTGTGCTGCGGATTTTCGCTCGCGCTCAGGCCAGAAGGCTCCTCGCACAGGCTTAATCCGGATTTTTTCCTTCTTCAGCACGCGTGCCAGCCCGAGCGGAAAATCCTCCGGCACGAGCACCGTCCGCGCCTCGTGCGCCTTTAACCACGACGCAACCACCCTCGCATACGGGGGCTTTTTTTTCTTACCACCCTGAATCGATTTTTCCACCGCCGAAAACGCCTCGACGCCATTCACCCGCGCCTCCGCGCGCCCACGATCCACCTCCAAATCCGACAATAAAAGATGCTTCTTCCCCGCAACCTCTAAAAAAACAAACGCATCCGGCGCGCGAAATCCTGACCCGAAAAGCTGGTCCGCTGACGCCTCGCTCGATGCAATAATCAATTTTGGACGTGCCATAACTCCCCATATTTCGCACAAGAAACGCTGGCATGGCAATGTATCGTTGGACGCGGCTGAGTTCGCAGAAGTGGGAAGATGTCTGGACCGAGAGACTTCAGTTTCTCGATCCGGGTGCTCTCATGATGCTGACGTGGCCGGAATCCCGAGCCCTGAAAATTGAAGTCTTCTGCGACAAAAAAACCGCAACGGCACTCGTCAAGCGCTTTGGCGGACGCGCAACGAAACTCGCTGCCCAAGTCTGGACCGGAGTTCCCGAGCGACCTCGCGCTCCGCTTTCCATTCGCGGCAAGCTCCGCATTTACTCCGATGAGGCCAGTTGGAAGGATGCCAGCGACCCGGACTCCGCAATCTACATCCCGGCTGGCATGGCCTTCGGCACAGGCGACCACGCCACCACCGCCACTTGCCTGCGCCTCCTCACCGACCTCGCGCCCACTCTCCCCACAGGCTGGAACGCCATCGACGCCGGCACCGGCAGCGGCATTCTCGCCATCGCCGCGGAAAAGCTCGGTGCCACTCGCGTCGATGCGTTGGACTTTGATCCCGTCTGCGTCCGCATCGGTCGCGAAAATGCCCGTGCCAACAAATGCCGCCGCGTTCACTTCACCAAAGCCGACGCCCGCGCACTCGCCGCATTTCCAAAAGTTCAACTCGTCCTCGCGAACCTCTTCAGCGAACTCCTCCTCGAGTCCGCCCCAGGCTTCGCCAAAAAACTCACCCCCTCCGGCTGGCTCATCTTTTCCGGCGTTCTCCGGCGTCAATCCGACGAAGTCGCCGCCGGCTTGATCAAGGCGCGCTTCGAGCCACCTCGCATCATCGCCCGCGGAAAATGGTGCGCCGGCATCACCCGCCTCTCGACAAAATCGCCGCGCTCAAGGCATGCTTCTCCGCATGGCTGACCCAAACCGACGCACGATTGCCGAAATTCGCGACGAAACCAAATCCGGCGCGCGCGGTGCACGCGTCCGGGGCCAACTCGACGAGCTCAACAAAAAAGACTCCGCCACCGGAAAACCCTTCTGGGAACTCAAGATCCGCGACCATTCCGATCTCCTCGTCCTGCGCGCGTGGAACGACACACCCGCCTACGAGTCCTGCACCGAACTCGCTCGCGGCGAGTGCGTCGAAATCGAAGGTGAATTCCTCGTTAACGGCAGCTTCGGCCTCGACGCGCGCCGTTGGAAAATCCGCGTGCTCTCCCCCGAGGAATCCCAAAAGCTTTTTGCCGGTTCCGAAACCAACATCGCCGCTGTAGAGCGAGACTTCGCCAACGTGACCGCCCTCGTCGAAAACTTCGCCGATCCGCGTCTCAAGGCCCTCTGCGAACTTTACCTCACCGAGTTCGG
Source organism: Chthoniobacterales bacterium (assembly GCA_038222685.1). Taxonomy (GTDB): domain Bacteria; phylum Verrucomicrobiota; class Verrucomicrobiia; order Chthoniobacterales; family Terrimicrobiaceae; genus JBBRHN01. The sequence continues at coordinate 3,304 of JBBRHN010000215.1, forward strand.
CCCCCGCTTCCAACGCGCCGCCGCCGCCCGCGTGAATCACCACGCCCACCGCGGCGGACTCCTCCGCCACACCGCTCAAATGATGCGCAGCGCCTCGGCCATCTGCGACACCTACCCCGCCCTTAATCGCGACCTCCTCCTCGCCGGAACACTCTTCCACGACTCCGGAAAACTCTGGGAAATGTGCCCGCCCGAAGCCGGATTCGAAATGCCGCGCGAGCTCCGCGGCGAACTCCTCGGCCACATCAGCATCGGAATCGAACTCGTCAACGCTCTCTGGCGCAAACTCTCTCTCGACGAGTGGAAAACCCTCACCCCTCCCTCCGAAGACGTCCGCCTCCACCTCCTCCACCTCATCGCCGCCCACCACGGCGAAATGCAATTCGGCTCCCCCGTCGAACCCAAAACCCCCGAAGCCATCGCCCTCCATTTCATCGACAACCTCGACGCCCGCCTCGAAATGATCTTCACCGCTTACACCAAACAACCCGAGATCGCCCCCGGCATCTTCGAACGCGTCCGCACCCTCAACGCCTCCCCCGTCAAACCCCTCGCCCAATTGCTCCCCACCGAGGCATAACCCCCGCCGCCCGCGTCACGCTCCCGCCTCGCGCTTCGGCCGCAGCGCGTATTTCAGTCTCCTAGCCCCTCCTTGCCCAAAAGGGAAAAGTAGAATCAACGATCTCTGGCCATCCAACGCCTCCACGCCAACCTAAGCTTATGATGACTCGAAATGTTTCCCCCTTAGTTTCTGCGCATAAGGTTGCTTACCGGGCGGATCTTGGGGTGTGATGGAAAGTGGGTGAGGTGGAAGCAAGAACAGTGTGCACTGCTGGCTGGACGGGACCGCGGGCATCTTGCCCGCTTCTCAAGCGCGCGAGGCGCCCTCGCTCCTGTAGCCCAATTTCACCCACTTTTAATCACACCCCGGATGTCGAGTGACAGAAAACATGTATGCTCAGTAATGTCGTTCGTTTGGTTTAATCAATCGTTCTTCATGAGCGTCATTGAGGTCATCTTCCCGAAAGTTCGCGCCGAACTCTTGCGTCTGCTTTTCGCCGACCCCGCCAAAGAGTTTCATCTTCGCGAGCTAACCCGCCGGAGCAAGCCCTCCTTGGGCACGATTCAGCAAGAGGTTCGGAAGCTCTCGGCGGCAGAGCTACTCACCGCGCGCAGGGGTGGGAATCGTCTCTATTTCCGAGCCAATCCCAAGCACCCATTTTTTTGAACTGCAAGGAATCGCGCTGAAAACGACCGGGCTGCGGGAGCTGATCGTGGACGCATCGACCGGAGTCGACGACATTGAGCTTGCGTTTGTCTTTGGTTCCGAAGCGTCGAACACGTCCGGGGCTCAGAGCGATGCACTGAAAAAGGGGTCAGGCATGAATGGCACTAAGTTAAGAGGGGTTTTCGATGGCGTGGATTGTGTCGCCCCTTCAGGGCTTACTGCTGTAAATAACTGGTTACCAGAGCGTTGCCATGGGCTGTAGTATTTCGCCCCCTTTGGGCGTTTGGGCTTAACTTAGTGCCATTCGGGTCAGGCATGGTTTATTGACATCGCGATCTGCCTTTGCCACTCCCGCCAATCTTTCTGATGTTTCATTTCCTCCCTCGTCCGACGAATAATTCGACAGCAACTTGACCGATCCCCCATCGCTAACTTTTCGCTGATCCA
>JBBRHN010000216.1:0-4913 GCA_038222685.1 Chthoniobacterales bacterium
ATGGATGCCCGCAGGAAACTCCTCGGGCGGAAAAAACAGGGGTAGAATTTTCGCCATCGCCACACGCGGGTCTTTCACCCGAATCAAAACCTTCGAGGCGGATTGCATACCCTCGGCGGCAACAATCGCGCTGGCCTGGCTCTTCTCCGCCTCGGCCAAAAAGCTAGGTTTTTCGGCAAAGGTCAGTTCACCCGCCAGCGCACTCTCCGCCGGTGCGAGACCAGTGATCGCCACAGACCCATCGCCAAGAACCTCGCCGCCCACATGCTCTGCCAAAAAGGAAACCGTAAACATCGCGATTAACCCGAACCCACCATCCGCTGCTGTTCAACATCCCAAACCTTCAGCCGTAGACACCTCACGATTTCAAAGGGATTAAGACTTGTGAGCTTCGGACGCTGCAGTTCCGGAATCGCCGCCATCACTTCCGGCAAGCGGTAAAACGGGATGCGAGCGTTCAGGTGGTGGATATGATGATATCCGATATTTCCCGTGAACCACGCCATCAGCTTGCCGGTTTTCATGTAGCTCGACGACTCCATCGCCGCCTTCTCATACGTCCAGCCATCCTTGTCGTAGAACGAAACCCCGGGAAAATTATGCTGCGCGTAAAAAAGATAGGATCCCAAGCCAAACGTCACGAGTGCCGGAATCGTCTGCGCCAGCAACCACCCCTCCCAGCCAGCAAAAACAATAAGTGCCGCTGCAATCCCCACGTGCAAAACCAACGCCAGCAAACAATCGAAATGCTCACGCGGCTTCCGCAACAAAGGCAGCAGGCACATACCCTGCAAAAACATAAACACGTAGCCCAACGAAATTGTCAGCGGATGCCTCGTGAATAAATAGGTCCGCCGAGTCGAGCGCGACGCCTTCTCGAAATGGCTCTTCGTCATGATCGGAAACGACCCAATGTGCGAGCCCTTGATCTTCGAGTTGTGATTGTGGTGGTGATTATGCGAACTCCGCCAAATGCTCGTCGGACTGAGTGCAAAAACGCCAAAGACCCACATAAAAGCATCCGCCAGCCGCGACTTCCCGAGAATCGCATGATGTTGCTGATCGTGGTAAATCACAAAAAGACGTAACAGCAGCAACCCCGAGACCACGCTGCACACCGACCGCACGAGTAAGTTCACATCCCACAGCGTCCCGGCCGTCACTGCCACCCAGAGTCCAGCCGTTGAGAGCACGCACCACCAACTCCTCCCCACGCTTTCCACAGCGAAGGGTTTTGTTGCCAAAATCAATTCCGTTCCCGTCCGCACTCTAGCGGCTCTTGTAATGTCGTCGGCGACAGCCGGCCCGCTAGTCATCTGACCTCCAAAGAACGCCAGGATGCCCGAAAGCGCAAGTTATCATTCTCGCCGTCCAGGAGATCGGACTGGCCAAAACGCAGCGCGATCCACTAGAACTCCCGCTCATGGGTTCGTCGCCACAGCAACCGCGTAATTCTCTCATGGCTTTGCTGGCGCTCGGCGTGGTCTTCGGCGACATCGGCACAAGCCCGCTCTACGCCTTTGCCACGGCACTTGGACTGGTCGATGCAGCCTCGGCTATCGGCGTCGCTTCGCTTATTCTCTGGACTATTTTTCTCGTGGTAACGGTGAAATACGCGGCGATCATCATGCGGGCGGATTATCACGGGGAGGGCGGGATTTTTGCCCTGATGGCACTTCTGCGCGCGGCGCGGGCAAAACACCTCGCACTCATTGCACCGCTCGCCATTTTCGGCGCAGCCATGCTCCTCGGCGATGGTGCCATTACCCCGGCAATCTCTGTTCTCAGTGCGGTCGAGGGTCTTGCGACCGTGCGTCCAGAATGGGCCCATCTGTCCATGCCCCTCGCGCTTTTTATCCTCACCGCTCTTTTTTTGCTCCAACCAGTCGGCACGGGACGGCTCGGCGGGGTTTTTGGCCCCGTGATGTTGTTATGGTTTCTCTGCCTTGCCGTTCTTGGAGCGATCCAAGTCGCTCATGCACCGCAGGTGCTTGCCGCGTTTGATCCGCGTGAAGGCCTCCGCGTTCTGCTCGGTGCCGGCTGGGGCGCGTGGGCAATTGTCGGCGCCGTCGTGCTCGCGATCACGGGGGCCGAGGCGCTCTTTGCAGATCTCGGGCATTTTGGGCGGATACCAATTTTGCGCGCATGGCGTTTTGTGGTTTTTCCTGCGTTGATCTTCAACTACCTCGGGCAGGCCGCCATGGTCACGCGCGACCCGACGCTGGCGACCAATCCCAATCTTTTTTTCCTGATGATGCCCGAAGGCACATTGCGCGCCGCGCTTGTGGTCCTTGCCACGTTGGCCACCATCATTGCCTCGCAGGCCCTGATCAGCGCGGTGTTTTCGCTGGCCAGTCAGGCTATGGATCTCGGGTTTCTTCCACGGTTTTTTGTCAAGCACACGAGCCTCCAAATGCGCGGTCAGCTTTACATCCCGCTCGTCAATGCCACTCTCGGCGCGGTTTGCCTGATGCTCGTTCTCACGTTTCGCACAAGTTCAGCACTGGCCAACGCTTACGGCATTGCCGTCACCGGTGCCATGATCCTCACCTCGATCACGTTCGGCGCCGTGCTGCTCGCGCAGGGAAAAATTCCGAAATGGCAGTGCTTCGCGATTATTGCAGGTCTGCTTTGCCTCGACCTGCCACTCTTCGCCTCTTGCCTCACGAAGCTCTTCGACGGCGGGCTCGTGCCTATCGTCATCGCAACCGCCGTCGCCGCCATCATGCTCACCTGGCGCAAGGGTAGACGCCTCATTAGCACCGCCATGCGTTACGGCAGCGTCTCGGCAGAGGAACTCGGCCAAAGACTCGCATCCGAAAACGTCCGCCGCGTGCCCGGAACGCTGGTTTTTATCGTCAGGCGTCCAACCCCGGAACACGGCGTCGCCGCAATCCTCGAGCACGAACGACGATCCAACGTGCTCGGCGAAAACGTTGTCATTCTTCTGCTCGACCCGAACTGGTCCGACCCCTCAGCCATCGTCGGCAGCGTCACGGTTTTGCCCCATCAAGGCGGGCTCTGGGTCGTGCAAGCCGAGCACGGCTACATGGTCGAACCCGACGTGCCAGCCATGCTCCGCAAGGCCGTTGAGCAAAGCGGCGGCAATCTCCCCTTCGATCCATCCGACACGTTTTTCATCGTCGCCCGCCAATTTATCGCCACCTGCCCGAACAAACTTATGCGCTCCTGGCAACGCCACCTCTTCGCCTTTATGACCCGCAACGTCGTCCCCGGCCCCCACTATCTTCAAATCCCGCCCGACCGACTCATTCTCAGCACATGGCTCTTGCGGCTTTCGTAACTCACGAGCCGTCGCACTGATCACCGCCATGCAAGCGATCAAGGTTTTGCATCAAGCACCAAAACGCTAGCATTGACAGCAGCGCTTACAAACTTTGTATGAGCACAACGCTGACGATCCGCAATCTGGATCAGACGGTAAAGCACAAGCTGCGGCAACAAGCGGCTTTGCACCAACGCTCGATGGAGGCGGAGGCGCGCGATATCCTGGCTCGTGGCTTGGTCAAACCTCCGCTGACGGCCTCCCCCGACTCAACAAACGAAGGGAAATTTAATCATCTGGTTGGAATTTGGAAGAAAGGCTTGAGCACGGATGAGCTCATGGAATTGACCCGTGGGGACGACATCGACGGTGCCTATACTCGTCGATAGCAACGTGATCTTGGATCTGGTCAGTCAGGATTCGACTTGGCTCGACTGGTCAAAATCTGCGCTGGAGCAATACAGTTCCCACGGTTTGCTCGCGAACGCGACGGTGTATGCGGAACTGTGTGGAGCCGCCGAAACCGCAGAAGATGTCGATGCCCTGTTGGTTGAGCTGAGCGTGACGTTGTCCGAGATTCCTCGCGAAGCCCTCTTTCTCGCAGCGAAAGCCCACCTTTCCTACCGCCGCCAAGGAGGCAGCAGGGCCACTGGGTTGCCCGATTTTTTTATTGGTGCTCATGCACAGTCACTCGGCATTCCCATCCTCACTCGCGACAAAGGCCGCTATCAATCCTACTTCCCTCGGGTCTCGCTCATTTGCCCATAAAAAAGTAAACCGAAGCCTGGCAAAAACCGCGCCCGCTCGATCTCAAGTGCGACGCATCGTGGTGTCGTGGAGGAATTTGACGTCGTCGTGTTCGGGATAGTCGAGGGTGAAGTGGAGCCCGCGGCTTTCCTTGCGGCTGAGGGCACAATCGACGACAAGGGAGGCGACGGTAACGAGGTTGCGGAGTTCGAGAACGTCGGTGGTGACTTTAAAGTTCCAGTAAAATTCCTGCACTTCGGCGTGGAGGTTGCGGAGGCGCGTGGCGGCACGTTGGAGGCGTTTGTCGGTGCGGACGATGCCTACGTAATCCCACATGAGCCGGCGGATTTCTTCCCAGTTGTGCGAGATGACGACCATTTCATCGACATCGCTCACACCGCCCGGGCGCCATTCAGGAAGGTCAAAGGCGACGCGCGAGGGGCGGTTGCGCGTTGTTTTTTCAAAGGCGCGGTGAGCAAGCACCAAGCCTTCGAGTAGGGAGTTGCTCGCGAGCCGGTTCGCGCCGTGCAGCCCGGTGCAGGCGACTTCACCGATAGCATAAAGTCCGCGAAGCGATGTCTCCCCGTTGAGATCAGTGCGGACTCCACCGCATTGATAATGGGCCGCCGGCACGACAGGAATCGGCTGCCGCGTCATGTCGATGCCATAACGCAGGCACGTCTCGTAGATATTTGGAAAACGCGATTTAATGAAATCCGCCGGCTGATGGGTGATATCGAGAAACACGCATTTGCTGCCGCTGCGCTTCATTTCGGCATCGATAGCGCGGGCGACGATGTCGCGCGGAGCCAGTTCTTTTTGGGGATGGTGATGCTCCATGAACCGCCGCCCGCTGGCGTCCACCAGGATGCCGCCCTCG
>JBBRHN010000217.1:0-4901 GCA_038222685.1 Chthoniobacterales bacterium
ATGGAGTGGAGACCGAGTTTGCGCATGGTGGCGGCGCGGTGGGTCTCGACGGTTTTTTCGCTGATGCCGAGAACGGCGGCGGCTTCCTTGTTGCTGGATCCCTCGGCAAGGAGCTGGATGATTTCGCGCTCGCGGGAGGTGGGTTTGGAGGTGTCGGTGCCGATCGTGTGTGGCAAATCTTTGCGCTGGAGGCTCTCAAAGAGCACCTCAGAGACCTTTGAGCTGAAGTAGTGGCGTCCTTCCAGCACGCTCTCCAAGGCACTGAGCAGGTGGCGGCCGGCATCGGATTTTAAAATGTAGCCATGAGCGCCTGCTTGAAAAACCTCGTAAACGAGGCGCTCGGCATCGTGCACGGTGAAAATGAGGATTTTGGTTTCTGGACAGAGGCGCAGAATCTGGCGCGCCGCTTCGATGCCGTTGAGTTCCGGCATGCTGATATCGAGGATTGCAATATCGGGCTTTTCCGCCTCGGCCATTTTGACCGCTTGTCGTCCGGTGGTAGCCTCGCCGCAACACTCGTAGGTCGGGATGCTGGCGAGGAGGTTACGGACTCCGTGTCTGACGATTTCGTGATCATCGGCGATGAGGATTTTAGTCTTTTTCATTGGCCGTGAGATGTTGGACGCGAACGATGATACTGACGCCGTAGGACGAGTTTTCAATTTCGAGCCTTCCGCCGATGAGAGCAAGCCTTTCCCGCATCCCGGCCAACCCAACACCTTCCGTTGGAGCAGAAGAATCACCGAAGCCGGTTCCGTTGTCGCGCAGTTCCAATACGATGTCGGCGCCCTCTCGCGTGAGGCTGAGCCAGGCCCGGGTGGCATGAGAGTGCCGGTAGATATTGGTCATTCCTTCTTGCACGACGCGAAATAACGCGGTCTCGACCTCGTTGTCGAGGCGGGGGAAGGCCTCGGGAATCTCGACGGTGACATCGATGGACGAGCGTTTCTTAAATCCATCGGCGAACCACTGAAGGGCGAACTCAAGGCCGACTTCGTCAAGAAGAGGAGGGTGGAGGAGGTAGGAGATGTTGCGGAGTTCGAGGCAGCAGTCGCGCGCGATCTGGCGCGTCTCGGCCATAATTCGCTGCATGTTTTGATCTCCCGCGATGGGCTCGAGCAAGCTCATGTTCATTTCGAGAGCCGAAAGGCTCTGCGCGGTTGAGTCGTGAAGGTCGCGTGCGATTTTTCGGCGTTCGTCGTCCTGAAGGCGGAGCAAACGGTTCGAGAGGGTTCGGAAGCGGCGCTCGGACTCCTGAAGTTGCTGTTGAGTCTGTGTCTGGGAGGTGATGTCGGTAGCGACCCATTGTCCGCCAAGGCAGTTGCCGGCGGGGTCAAATGTCGCGCGAAGCGTGCTGCTGAGCCATAGCGCCGATGCTCCATTTCGTGCGAGTTGATGCACAAAGGATTCCACGGAGCTGTCTTTTGTTAGCAAAAAAAATCGACCCGAAACAAGCTCAAAGGTGGTGTGCGGGAGGCACGATTTCAGCGAGGCAGATCGACTGAGATCGGACGGGAAGTGCGACTGAAACACCTTGTTCGAAAGCACGATCTCGAACGTCGCGGAAAAGCGGCAGATGCACTCGGTTTGGTCTTCGACGACAGCGCGGTAGTTTGCCTGGGCCTGATCGAGTAGAGCGGCGAGATTTTCGATGCGGCGGGCAAGGTGACCGAGTTCGTCATCTCCCTGGAAGTCAAGCAGGAGAGGGTGGCGCGAAAAGTCCTTTTCGGCTTCGACTTTTTCGGTGAGCTCGTGAATGCGCGTGAGGATCGTGCGATCCAGCAAAAACCAGACGAGAAGGAAGAGCGCACCGCCTGCGAGAGTCAGGACGGTAAGGAAAATCTGCACGGCTTGGGTGCCCTCGTTATAAAGCGGGCGGGGTTGCGTGAGGCGGATTTGGCCGATGGGTTTGCCTCCGACGCCGCGCACGAGGACGTGCCCGACGAGTTCGTTCGGGGAGACAGCGCGAACGACGAACTCGTTTCGAGACAGCATCGGAAGAAGTGGATCGGAAGCGGTCGAGCCGATTCGCGCGCCCGCCAGCGACTCGAACGCGAGGCGGGCCCCGAACATTCCTTCGATGAAGGCGACTGGCTCGTCGCCAAAGATGCGCGCGGCGAGAATCACGTTTCCATCCGGGAGGAAACGCCAGGCGACGACGGCTAGTTGCGTGCCGATGACAATGAACCCGGCTTTTGAAACTCGCGGCGCCCCGGCCACCGAGGTGATCCAAGGAGGGGATGCCCCGACGAGGGCGGCGGTGCCTGGATCGCGAAAAGCGATTGACGTAAGGTCAAAGTTCGCGTCGGCGACGGAGACAAAATCGAGTTGCAAAGCCTCAAGTTCCAAGGCGGTCGGGAGTCGCGGCGGTTTAGGCCCCGACGACTGGGCGAGGATTTGGGCGAGCGCGATCTCCACAGGGCGAATCTCGCGGGAGAGAACAATCGTGAAGCGCTGGAGCGTTCCGATCATTTCCTGGCGTTCGGTTTCCGCGAACTCGCCGATGATAATGGCCTGAGAGAGGTAAACGACACCAGCACCGAGAATAACTGAGAAGCCGACAAAAATCGTCAGCGCTTTGGAGTAGACGGATTCGCCGGGAAGTCTGAGCAGACGCGCGATGGCGTTGCCGAAGCCCATGGTCAACGCGGCGCGCCGGGAGCCGAGGCCGCTGGTGGCTTGGACTGTGGGAGAATCACTTTGCTGAGGTTGAAGATCGGACCGTAAATCGCGTAAACGAGACCTCCGACGATGATGCCAAGTGTGACGAGAACAAACGGCTCGAGGATTTTGTCGATTTGGCTCGCGATGACGTCGAGATCCTCCTCGTAGTCTGTCGCGATCTGATCGAGCATCTCATTGACGCCGCCGGTTTCGCCCGCCATTTGCACGACAGCGGCAATGGTCCGTCCGTCGTCGCCGAGGCGATGGCTCTCCATGAGGAATGCGTCCGGCAGAGACAGCCCGTCGGTGATGTGGTCGCGCACGGCCAGAAAGAAGCCCTCGTATTCGATATGGTTGGCACTTTTGGCCGCGATCTCGAGTGCGGTACCGATGCGAACGTTAGCGAGAAGCAGGAGAGCGAGACAGCGGAAGCTGACCATCGCGGCGGATTTCTGAATAATGCTGCCGATCGTTGGGATTCGGGTGAGGGCAATTTGAACGAATGGTTTTCGGTAAATTTTGCCCCAGTTCTTGAAGAACATCACGAGTCCAATAATGGGAATGGCAACGAGCCAAGGCTGTTGGAGCAAGATGTTGGAAATGGTAATGAGAATTTGGGTCGGCAGCGGTAAGGAGGCGTTCATCGAGGCGTAAAGCTTCGAGATGGCCGGGATGAGCGTAAACGCCATGATAATGATGACGGCCACGGCAAGCACGAGAACGATGCAAGGATAGATGAGCCCGGAGCGCAGCTTGCGAAGGATGCGGAGGGATTTGTTGCGGCCTTGTGCGATCTGATTGAAGACTTGATGGATTTGCCCGGATTCCTCACCGGCGCGGATGAGCGCAAGGACATCCTCGGTGAAAAGATCGGGGTGCATTGCGAAGCAATCGCTGAGTTTATCGCCGGCAAGGATTTGCTGGGCGATCTCGGCGATGGCGCCGCGGTAGCGCGGCGACTTCATCCGGGCCGCCATTAACTCCAAGCTCTTGATGGTCGAGATGTTTCGCTCCAGACAGCGGGCTAGTCCGCTGAAGAGTTGCACCGTCTCGTCGAGGGACGGCTTCGGGCTCGTCATGCGATAAACGCCCTCGTCGATGCCGGTTACGTCGGTGATGAACGCGGTTTCGTTAGGAGCCTTGCCTGAGCCGAGAACCGCTTTTGCGTCCTCGTCGGTATCCACGATGACCTCGGTTGACTTGGAGGTGTAAATGTTGGTGAGGACGACTTTTTTCAGCATATTGAGAATAAGAAAACCTCGGTCATGAGTGAGCGTGCCTGTTTTTGGGAGATTTCGCGATGATTATTTAATGACGATTACTCCAGACGTACGCGAGGATCGACGACCGCGTAGAGGCAATCGGAGACGAGGTTTCCGATGAGAACGAGGGTGGCGACGATGAAGTTGAGGGCAACGAGAGTCGGGTAATCGCGTTCGAGAACGGCTTCGTAACCGAGGCGGCCCATGCCGGGATAGGCGAAAATCGTCTCCACGATGACGGCCCCGCCGATGAGCGCGGGGAGGAGGCCGCCGATTCCGGTAATGAGGGGGCGGACGGAGTTTCGCAACGCGTGTTTGTAAAAGACGACGTCATCGTCGAGACCTTTGGCGCGGGCGGTGCGAATGAATCCTTCGTGCATCGTCTCCAACATACTGGCACGGATGTAGCGCGATTGGACGGCGATGCCTCCGAGCGCAAGGATGGTGGCTGGTAGAGCGATGTGCCAGAGTTGATCGAGGAGCAAGGATGCGGTGTTGGGAAAATCGATGCCGTAGGATTGGGTGCCCAGAACGGGAACAGATGTGAACTTGACGAGGACGATGAGGGCCATGTTGGCGATCCAGAAAGTCGGCACGGCGATGAAAACAAACGCCGTTAGCGAGGCGATGGTGTCGGGTGCTTTTCCGACATGTCGTGCGCAGAAGATGCCTAGCAGGAGGCCGAACGTGAGCGAGAGAATGATTGATGCGATGTTGAGTTTGAGGGTTGCCGGGAGGCGATCGAAGATGCGCTCGAGCACGGGACGGTCGTCTTTGATGCTCTTGAGCTGACCCGAAAAAAGATCGCGCATGTTGAGCAGGTATTGCTCATAGATCGGGCGGTCGAGGTGGAACTTTTTCCTAAACGCCTCTTTCGTCTGCTGCGTGATTTTCGGATTGAGTTCGCCCCACGGGTAAGGGCGGCCCGGTGCCTGGGTGATCATAAAAAACGACACCAAGCTGATGCCGAAGAGT
>JBBRHN010000218.1:0-4868 GCA_038222685.1 Chthoniobacterales bacterium
TTTTTTGGCGGCGAGCATAGCGGGGCCAAAAACCTGACACGGCAACAAGGCACCGCCCACGAGGTTGAGATCAAAATTCGCGGCCCAATCTGCGGCGGCGATGGAGGCGAAGTCGTTGTCGGGCGTGACGGTGACTTTTGGGTCATTGCCGCCGGCGGCGTTGACGAGAACAGTGGGCGTGCCGAGTTGGGCGACGGTGGCGTCGAGGAGATTCGTCAGGCTGTCGCGCGAGCTGGCGTCCGCTTCGAGAAAGATGGCGCGTCCGCCTTCCTGTTTGATGGCCTCGACGCGCGCCTGTCCGCGTGCGGCGTTGCGGCCGCAGACGACGACTTGAGCGCCGGCTTTGGCGAGGCCGGAGGCGAGCGCCCCCCCGAGAGCGCCGGTGGCTCCGATGACGACGGCGATTTCCTGAGAGAGGTCGAAGAGCGATGAGGACATCGGATGATTAGAGATGAGAAATTTGGTATTTGGAATGAGAAATTCGGATTGGGTTTTGCGCGGTGAATCCCATTGCAAAATCCTCGCAGTCCAGGAATAGTCGCATGATGAGCATCGGCCATCTGACCAAGCGGCGCGAATTCCTCAAAACGGTTGGCCTCGCCGGCTTGGCGGCTGTTGTTGGCCCCCGCCTCAACGCCGCTCCCGAGACGATCACTGTTCCGCGCCGGAAATTCGGACGCCACGATTTTTCCGTTTCATCGCTCTGCCTCGGCGGGCACGCGCTTCGCCTCGCCAGCGACGAAGAGGCTCAGCGGATCGTTGACGAAGCTCTCGCGCTCGGGATCGACTTTTTTGATAACGCGTGGGATTACCACGAAGGAAAATCCGAGGATCTCATGGGCCGCTGCATCGCGGGCAAACGCGACAAGATTTTTCTCATGACCAAGGTCTGCACGCACGACACCGGCGGACGCAAGGAGGCCATGGAAATGCTCAACCAATCCCTTGCACGCCTCGGCACGGACTACCTTGACCTTTGGCAAGTCCACGCCGTCTCCACGATGGCGCAAGTCGAACGCGCCTTCGCTCCCGGCGGCGTGATCGAGGCACTCGATGAGGCCCGCAAGGCCGGGAAAGTCCGCTACGTCGGCTTCACAGGGCACACTGAACCCGATGTTCACCTCGCCATGCTCGCGCACGGCTACCCCTTCGACGCCTGCCAACTTCCCATCTCCGCCATCGAAGCAAACTCGAACGCCTTCGTCCGCCGCGTCCTCCCCGAGTTGACTAAACAAGGCATTGCCCCTCTCGCCATGAAATCCCTCGGCGGAAACGCCAACCCGATCCGAGATCGAGTCCTCACTGTTCGCGAAGCCCTGACTTACTCACTCTCCCAACCCATTACCACCCTCGTCAGCGGCATCACCAACGTTGACCAACTCCGCGAAAACTCTGCGATCGCCGCAGCCTTCTCCCCGATGTCCCCCGCGGCTCTGGCCGCCTTGGAATCCCGCTGCCTCCCCGCGACGGAATCTAACAAATACCAGCCTTATCGAAAATGGATGTCCTACCGCGATGGTGACGCGCACGCTTTCGCGAACTGGACATAGTCCGGGCGGGGACGAAGAGAAAAAGCATTCATTTTCCGATTCGCAAAAATTCCTCTCTCTGTGATCTCTGTGCGCTCTGTGGTAGATTTAAAAACGATTCTAGGGTTTGGCTTATCCCTCGCGATGGTAGGGCCCTCCTGCCCGGATGCTTCCCGCGCGGTAGATTTGTTCGAGGGCGACGACGAGGGCAAGTTCGTGTTGGAGGGTGAGGGTGCCGAGGGACCAGAGAAGGTCTGCTTTTGCGCGCATGGTGTCGCCCCACCCGTCGGCGGCACCGACGAGAACGGCGCATTTGGAGATCGCGCGGTTTTCCAGATTTTGGAGTTCGGCAGCGAAGGCTCTGCTGGTGAACTGGCGGCCGCGTTCATCGAGGAAGATGCGGAAACACCCTTCGGACTGGGCCAACATCCGGTCGTGGAGATCGGCAGAGGGTTTGAGAAAAAGAGCTTCGATGCGGGTGACGGCTTCCAAGCGTGAAAGGTAATCGGCGATGCCGGCTTTGGCGTAGGACAGGGAGGGACGTCCGGCGACGATGATGCGCCAGATCAACGCGGGACAGGATTGAAGTCCGCGGCGTGGTAAGAGCTGCGGACCAGGGGGCCGCTGGCGACGAACGTGAAGCCCTTTTTGCGGGCGATTTCGCCGTAGAGATCGAACGTTTCGGGCGTGATGTATTCGACGACGGGGAGGTGATTGGGCGTCGGGCGGAGGTATTGGCCAAGCGTGAGAATCTCGACGTTCGACTCGCGGAGATCGTCCATGGATTCGAAAAGTTCGTTTTCGGTCTCACCAAGTCCGAGCATAATGCCGCTCTTGGTCATCATCGTGGGCATGAGTTCTTTCACGCGCTTAAGGACCGCGAGGGAGAGGCGGTATTTTGCACGTGAGCGGACGACAGGCGAGAGACGCTCGACCGTCTCGAGATTATGATTAAAGATGTCGGGCTTCGCATCGAGCACACGTTGGATGGAAGTATCTTTTCCGTTGAAGTCGGGAACGAGAACCTCGACGGCGATTTTCGGATCGATGGCGCGAATGGCCTCGATGGTGCGACCGAAGTGATCCGCACCGCCATCGGCCATATCGTCGCGGGCGACGGCAGTGATGACGACGTGTTTGAGGTTGAGACGTTTGACGCCCTCAGCGACTCGCTGCGGCTCGTCGGCCTCGAGCGGAAGGGGCTTGGCGGTATCGACGGCGCAAAATCCACAAGCGCGCGTGCACCGGTCGCCGGCAATCATGAACGTCGCCGTTCCGCTGCTCCAACATTCCCAACGATTCGGGCATTGAGCGCTCTCGCAAACGGTGTGGAGACGGAGATCGGAAACGAGGTCTTTCGTCGAAAAAAAGACCGGATTGCTCGGCAGCCGCACTTTTATCCAGTCGGGTTTTTTCTGCTGATGTAGACTCGGATCGATCTTCACACTGGCCATAGTTCACAGAGCATCGTGGGACATTGGGCGGGTGTCAATTCCTGTGGCTGGCGAATGTTTTGCCGCAAGAAAAAAAGCGGGGTTTTCAACGGCGAAAAATCTGGCAAGGTAAAAGGATGGCGCAACACAAAGTGAAAATCGGGGTCGTGCAGCATGCGTGCACGGCAGATCTCGCGGCGAATCTGGCGGCAGCGGAGCGCGGCCTGCGCGAGGCCGCAGGGCGGGGGGCGAATATTGTCTGTCTGCAGGAGCTTTTTCGCTCGATGTATTTCTGTCAGATAGAGGATCACAAATACTTTGAATTGGCAGAGCCGATTCCGGGGCCGACGACGGAGCGGATGCAAGAGTTGGCGCGCGAGTTGGGAGTGGTGGTGATCGCCTCGCTTTTTGAACGGCGTGCGCCAGGGCTGTATCACAACACGGCAGCGATCATCGATGCGGATGGGGCGTTTCTCGGAAAGTATCGCAAAATGCACATCCCGGACGATCCGCTCTTTTACGAGAAATTTTATTTCACTCCGGGCGACCTGGGATTTCGGGCATGGGACACAAAGTTCGGGCGTATCGGTGTTCTGATTTGCTGGGATCAGTGGTATCCGGAAGCCGCGCGGCTTACGGCCTTGCAGGGCGCACAGATTCTTTTTTACCCGACGGCGATTGGTTGGCATCCGAAAGAAAAAGCAGTGCATGGGGTGCGGCAGCATTCGTCGTGGGAAACGATCCAGCGCGGACACGCAGTGGCCAACGGATGTTACGTCGTGGCTCCCAACAGGATTGGACACGAGGCACCCGACGGCGGGGACGGGATCGAATTTTGGGGGCAGAGTTTTGTCGCAGATCCAGCGGGTCAGATTGTTGCCAAGGCCAGCGTGGATCGCGAGGAGGTGCTCATCGTCGAAGCCGACCTCGACGCCGTCGATACGCAGCGCACGCACTGGCCGTTTTTGCGGGATCGACGCATTGATGCCTACGGGGACATCACGCGGCGGTTTATTGATTGAAGCGGCGGCGGGCAATCCCCACGCGGGTGGGGAAATCGCGGGCTTAGGGTCTGCCGACTGGTGCAGGTTCTTGAGCAATGAGGGAGATATAAGGTCGCGGGTGACTTTGATCGTGGCTTACATTACTCGGTGAAGACGTCCCAGTCGTCGACCGTCTGCACCTCTTCGACGGCCCATTCGTGATGTCGGGCGAGCGCCTGCATGGCAGGGAAGAAGGCCTCGGCGAAGTGGAAGTCGGGGAGCGGGGCGGCGTAGGGAGAAGTGAGAGCGGCTTCGAGCTTATCTTTCCCGCTCCACTCCAGTTTGCCCGGGCCAGGGAGCGTTGCGAAAATGCCACGGACCTCGGCATTGAGGCCGTTGGCGTTGGAGAATCTGATGCTGATGGTTTTCATTGGATCCCGTCGGTGAAGATTTTGAGCGCGATCTTGAGTGTGTCGAGAAATACGTCGGCGTTAGCTTCAAAAATCGGGTCGAGCTGACGGACGAAGCGCTCCGGATTGGCGAGGAGCTGGAAGTAGCGCGTAGCCAGTTCGACGCCCCGGCCCTCCGGCTCGGGATCGAAGGCGGCTCCGACGTATTGCTTGCCGGCGTATTCATCCCACCAACGATCTTTGCGACCGACGCCGCCGTATTGGCTGGGCACCAGGGGCTCGGCTGCGGTGCGGGCGCGATAGTGCTGGGTGATGAGATCGCCGTAGACCTGCGGGCCTTGGTGGTGGATCCAGTGCATGGTCTCGTGCCAGATCGTTTCGCGAAGCTGGCCGAGGGCGGACGGGCTGCCCATGATCGTATCGTAAGCGACGCGGATCACGTTGGTGCCGGAAGTTGTAATCGCCGAATGCTCCCCCTGCCTTCGGGCCATCCCCACGCGGGTGGGGAAATCG
>JBBRHN010000219.1:0-4868 GCA_038222685.1 Chthoniobacterales bacterium
CAAACCTGGAGAGTTTGTCGTCGCCGCCACACACCTCGACCACGGCCACATCTATGGTCAATGTAACGGCCTCGTCGAAGCCGGCGCCGAACTCCGCTACGTTTACGACCCCGACCCTGCGCGCGTCGCCGCGTTTGTCAAAGCCTTCCCCGGCGTGAAGCCCGTCGACGCGCTGGATCGCATTTTTGAAGACGCCGATGTGCGCCTCGTTGCCGCCGCCGCCGTTCCATCTGAGCGCGGCCCGCTCGGATGTCGCGTGATGGAAGCCGGACGCGACTACTTTACCGACAAGACACCGTTTACAAAACGTTCACAACTCGAAGAAGCCCGTGCGGCCGTTGCAAAAACGGGTCGAAAATACATGGTCTATTTCAGCGAGCGGCTCCACGTCGAATGTGCCGTCCACGCCGGTTACCTCATCGCCGAGGGGGCTATCGGCCGTGTTGTGCAAACTATGGGCACCGGCCCACACCGCCTCAGCGCTGCATCCCGTCCGGATTGGTTTTTCCAGCTCGCAAAATACGGTGGAATCCTCTGCGATATCGGCAGCCACCAATGCGAACAATTTCTCTATTACACCGGCGCAAAAGACGCCCTCCTCAGCTCCAGCGCGGTCGGAAATTTCCATAACCCCGACCACCCCGAATTGGAAGATTTTGGCGAGGCCTCCTTCGCCGGCGACAACGGAACCTCCGGCTACTTCCGCTGCGACTGGCTCACGCCCGACGGACTCGGGTCATGGGGCGACGGACGCACAATTATCCTCGGCACCGAGGGCTTTATCGAGCTTCGCAAATACATCAACATCGCATCCGCCGACCACAGCGGCGATCAGTTGTTTCTCGTCGACGGCAAAGGCGAGCACCACATCTCGTGCTCCGGAAAAGTCGGATTTCCCTTCTTCGGACAGTTGATCCTAGACTGCATCCATCGCACCGAAAATGCCATGACGCAGGAGCACGCATTCAAAGCCGCGGAACTCTGCCTCATCGCGCAAGAGCGTGCCGTCCGCATTGGCTAAGCATCGCTAGGCCTTGAGCGCCTGGTTTCGCCCGAAAAATTCGAAGCTGTCCACGAGGGCGAGCCAGCTCGCTTCGATGATATTGTCCGAGACGCCGACTGTTCCCCAGGTGGAATGGCCATCCGTCGAGACAATGAGCACACGGGTTTTCGCAGCTGTTCCGCGCGAACCATCGACGATGCGCACTTTGTAGTCCGCCAAACGAAGCTGATCGATCCAGGGATAAAACGGGCGCAGCGCTTTACGCAGCGCGGCGTCGAGCGCATTCACCGGGCCATCTCCCTCTTCCACCGTGTATTCAAACTCTCCGCCGACTTCGAGTTTCACCGTCGCCTCACACGTTGCGAAGCCCTGCTTCGCGGAACGCCGAAACGAGCAGTGATATTCTTTCAAAGCAAACAGCGGCTCGTGCCCGCCAACAGCGCGCTGCATCAGCAAAAGCAACGATGCGTCAGCGGCTTCGAACTCATAGCCCTGCGCCTCGCTCTCCTTGACCTCACGCAAGATGGCAGCGACTTCCGGCGAACCTTTCGCCAGTTCCAAACCCAACTCCCGCGCTTTGCCAAGGATGTTGCTCTGCCCCGACATATCGGAGACGAGGATGTTTTGCGCGTTGCCGACGAGAGTAGGATCCATGTGCTCATAGCTGCGTGCCAGCTTTTGAACGGCGTGAACATGGAGTCCGCCCTTGTGCGTAAACGCCGCATCGCCCACGAAGGGCGCGCGGAGGTCTTGCGGCACATTGGCGAGTTCATCGACGAACCGCGAAAGCTCGCGCAAGCGCGAAAGATCCGGCACCACATTGATACCGAGTTTCGCCTGAAGCGTCGGGATCACCGTCGTCAAATTGCAATTTCCCACACGCTCGCCGTAACCATTAATCGTTCCCTGCACCTGACAGGCCCCCTCCGAGATCGCCGCCAGCGCATTCGCCACGCCCACGCCGCAATCGTTATGCGTGTGAATTCCCACCGGTGCGCCGAGGGCCTCCATCACCTCGCGTGAAATCCGCGCCACATCGCCCGGCATCGTTCCCCCATTTGTATCGCAAAGAACCACCAAATCCGCGCCGGCATCCCGCGCCGCGCGGATCGTCCTCAACGAATACTCCGCATCGTCTTTGTAGCTGTCGAAAAAATGCTCCGCATCGTAGAAAACCTCGCGTCCGTTGGCCTTCAAAAACGCCACCGAGTCCGCGATCATCGATACATTTTCCTCCGCCGTCACCCCGAGCACCTCGGTCACGTGAAGCAACCAAGTCTTGCCAACAATGGTCACGACCGGCGTTTTCGCATCCAGCAACGTCCGCAACTGCGCATCCTCCGCCACAGCCACCCCCCCGCGCCGCGTGCTGCCGAAGGCCACGATCTTCGCATGCGCCCACTCCCGCCGCGCCGCCTCTTCAAAAAATGCCACGTCCCGCGGATTCGACCCCGGCCAGCCCCCCTCGATATAATCCACGCCAAACGAATCCAACTTTTCCGCCACACGAATCTTGTCGAGCACGGAGAATGAGATCCCCGTCCCCTGCGTGCCATCGCGCAACGTTGTGTCGTAAATCGTAACCGGTTTCATAAAAAATGGAACATGACCCTAGCCTTCCATCCCCCGCCCGGCAAGCGCAAGGACGTTCACGGATCCGCGCCCGCCTGCGCGGGTGCAAGTCAACCGGCTGCGGCGATCGTGATGACGACGGATTTTGAAGTCGGCGTGTTGCTACGATCCGCCACGCTGTTGATCGGGACGAGCACGTTGGCTTCGGGGTAGTAGGTGGCGGCGCATCGCCGCGGGATCGGGTAAGGTGCGACTTGAAAGCGCGGGGCCGTGCGCTCGAGGCCCTCGAAGTGGCTCGTCAAGTCCACGAGTTGGCCCTGCATGAATCCGGCTTCGGCGATGTCGTCGGGATTGAGGAAAACCACGCGACGTCCGTTGAAAATACCGCGATACCGATCATCGAGACCGTAAATTGTCGTATTGAACTGGTCGTGACTGCGCATGGTCATCATGAGGAATTGACCGGGAGCGAGCGGATCGGGAGGGATGGTGTGAGAAGTGAACTTGGCCTTGCCCACATCGTTGGCAAAGCGGCGTTCGTCGCGCACCGCGTTTGGCAAATAGAAAACGCCTTCGCGAACGCGGGAGTTGAAGTTTTCGAATCCGGGAATCACGCGTTCGATGTGTTCACGAATGCGGTCATAGTTTCCCGCAAGCCCCGGCCAATCGACTGTGCTGCGCGTTCCGAGAGTCGCCTCCGCGAGCCCGGCGACGATCGCGGTTTCGCTGAGCAACTCCGGTGAAGCGGGTTCGAGATGACCACGCGATGAACTCACAATTCCCATGCTGTCTTCAACCGTAACAAACTGCTCTCCGCCTGCCCGCCGGTCGATTTCCGTGCGGCCGAGACACGGCAAAATCAGCGCGGTGCGCCCGGTAATAAGATGCGCGCGGTTGAGCTTGGTCGAGACGTGTGCCGTCAGCCGGCAGGTCGCCAGCGCGCGTGCGGTGAAATTCGTGTCCGGCGTCGCTGAAAGAAAGTTCCCGCCCAATCCGATGAAGACCTTGATCTTGCCCGAGCTCATCGCCTGGATCGTCTCGACCGTATCCGCCCCGTGTGCGCGCGGCGGTTCGAACACAAACTCCTTGCCCAGCCGGTCCAGGAAGCCATCGCTCATGCGCTCCCAAATACCCATTGTGCGATCCCCCTGAACATTCGAGTGCCCGCGCACCGGGCACGGCCCCGCGCCCGGACGCCCGATATGGCCGCCGAGAAAAAGAAAATTCATCACCGCCTGGATCGTCTCCACCGAATTTTTGTGCTGAGTGAGCCCCATTGCCCAGCAGGCGATGATGCGCTTCGAGTTCACCGCGATGTCGGCGGCGCTGCGGATTTCCTCCCGCGTCAATCCACTACTCGCGGTGATGTCCTCCCATCGCGTTTGCCGGAGGGATTCGACGAAGGACTCGAAGCCGACCGTGTGAGAATCAACAAACTCCCGATCGAGCACGCTGCCCGGGCGTTTTTCCTCGTCGGCGAGCATCTCTTTCATCAAACCCTGAAACAACGCGAGATCCCCGTTGATGCGAACTTGCAGCCATAGGTCCGACAGCTCCGTTCCCTTGCCCAGCAGCGTCGAGAGCGAGCGGAGCGGATGTTTAAAATCCTGCGGATTTTTGAAACGAAAATTCCCGACTTCCGGGAGCGGATTGATGCTCACAATTTTGCAGCCGTTCGCCTTCGCCGCCTGCAATGCAGAGAGCATGCGCGGGTGATTGGTTCCGGGGTTTTGTCCGATGACAAAAATCGCGTCCGCTTTCTCAAAATCCGCGAGCGTCACGCATCCCTTGCCGATGCCGATCGTCTCATTGAGCGCCGCCCCGCTCGACTCGTGGCACATGTTGGAGCAGTCGGGGAGATTATTTGTGCCGAACTGCCGCACGAAAAGTTGATAGCAAAACGCCGCTTCATTGCTCGCACGGCCCGATGTGTAGAAGGCCGCCTCATGCGGCGAGCCAAGCGCGTTCAACTCTCCCGCCATGCGCGAAAACGCGGCCTCCCACGAGATCGGTGCGTAGTGAGAAGCCCCAGGTTCAAGAATCATCGGCTGCGTCAACCGCCCCTGCTGGCCAAGCCAGTAGTCGGACTTCTTCGCCAGCGAAGCGACGCTGTGCTCCCGAAAAAAATCGGCTCCGATGCGTTTGGTCGTGGCCTCGTCGGCAACCGCTTTGACACCGTTTTCGCAAAACTCAAACGCGTGGCGATCCCCATCAGGACTTGGCCAGGCACAACTCTGACAATCGAATCCATCCTTCTGGTTCACCTTCAAAAGCGCACCCACCCCGCGCACGA
>JBBRHN010000220.1:0-4859 GCA_038222685.1 Chthoniobacterales bacterium
GATGACATGAAAATCATCGAGAAGTAGGCGACGTGATGTCGTCGAGTTTTTGACAAGTGCGGGAAGCGGCGCCGCGGTGAAACGCGAGGGCATTTGTGGCGTTTACTGAAGTTTGCGAGCGTAGGCAAGGATCGGCGAGAAGCTTGCCGACGGTGGCGGCGAGTTCATCCGGAAGGCGAACTTCGAAGGCGCCGTTCTCTCGAAGAAGTTGCTGGGTGAGCGAAGCAAAGTTTTGCATGTGAGGGCCGAATACGACGGGAACGCCTGCTGCAATGGGCTCTGCCGGGTTTTGGCCTCCTTTGGCGAAGTAACTCTTCCCGATGAAAACAACGGTGGCACAGGAATACCATTCACGGAGTTCGCCAGTAGTATCGACGACGAGGACGTCGGGCTTCTCCGGACCGCACGCCTGAGTGCGCCGCGCAACGCGGAACCCGAGTGACTGTAGATCGCGCGCGACGCCCCCAGAGCGCTCGAAATGCCGCGGGACGACGATGAGAAAAAGATCGGGGATGGTATTGCGAAGCGTTTGCAATGTCTTGGCTAGCAGAATTTCCTCGCCTTCGAAGGTGCTCCCGCCAAGCAAAACGGGCGCGTTTTCGGTTACGCCCAACCCGCGAAGTGCGGATTGAAAATCGCGGGGCTGGCGAGCATCGATGGCTTCATCGTCGAACTTGATGCTTCCGGTGACAACGAGTTTCCGCGGTTCAACGCCAAGTGCTGTCAAGCGCGCGATGTCGGCAGCTTCCTGCAGGCAGAAAAGATCGATCTGGTTGAAAACGGGAGCGGCGAGAAATTTGAACATGCGGAATCTCCGCTCTGAACGCGTCGAGAGACGAGTGTTGACCATAGCGATTTTCACTCCGAGCGCTTTGGTCTCCGCAAGAATATTTGGCCATGCCTCGGCCTCGATGAGGATGAGCTGGCGTGGGCGGATGGTGCGGACGGCCGCACGTGCGGAGAGGTAGAAATCTAAAGGGTTGTAAATGGGTTCCAGCCAAGGGCTCTTTGCTCGCGCGGAGAGCTTGAATCCGGTGGAAGTGGTTGTTGATAATACAAAGCGGACTGCGGGGTCGCGCTCGCGCATGGCTCGGATGAGTTTGAGCGCGATGATGACCTCACCCACGCTCACGGCATGGACCCACACGCGGCCGTCGCTGATTTTTTGACGGACGCCGGGCGAGTAGATTCCAAATCGTTGCCAGAACTTGTGACGGTATTTTCCGCGTCGAATCATGCGCAGCAGAAAGCCGGGCAGGAGGATCACAAGAACGACCGGGAAGAGGAGGTTGTAAAAAAACCGAATGAGCGAGATCATCTTCGTGAGAAATAGAGCACCTCGCTGCCGCCGTAGCGTTTGGTCTTGAGGAGAGCGAGCGGACCCTCTGGAACCTTGCCGCCCGAGGATTTCTCAAGCACAAACATTCCACCCGGGCGCAGGGAGAGAGCGAGTTTTTCCGACGCCGCAAGAATCGCTGCGTGGTCGGGGTCGCCTGTTTTTTTGGCATACGGAGGATCTGCAAAAATCAGATCGAAGCTTTCCTCCGTCGCGTAGAGCTCGACGAAGCGGAAGGCGTCCATCAGTTGAACGTTGCCCATGACGCCGGCGCGGCGCAAATTTTCCTTCACACACCTTACGCATCGATCCTGGCACTCCACAAAAGTGGCACTTGCGGCCCCGCGGCTCAGGGCCTCGATGCCCATGCTACCGGAGCCTGCAAACAGATCGAGCACGATGGCGGCCGGAACGAGGTCGCCCAAGCTCGAAAAAATGGCGCCCTTGACGCGGTCCATGGTCGGACGAACGCCATCTGGAGGGGCTTGGAGCGGACGCCCGCCCGCCGATCCTGCAATGATGCGCATCGGCGGGTTAGTTCCCCTCCGGCGTCGGCACGGCTTTTTTTTGTTTCTTTGGTGTGGGCATCCGCAAAAGATTTTGCAACACGTTGCTCACATCTCGTCCGAGTTTGACGCCGGCAACTTTATCGAGGAGGTCGGATTCCGGGCGGCTGACAGTGCCGTTGATGGAAAACGGAAGCGCTTTGTAGCCCTCGCGATCCGATGCGACGAGGTTGTTGCCTAGGATGGCTCGGAGATCGCGTCGGAGCTTGTCGTTTACGTGAAGTTTGGCGTCGAGGTCGAGCCGGCCGTCAAAACCAACCGGTCCACTCGCCTCGATGACGAGGTTTTTGGATTCCATGAGAATGCTCTTGGCAACGACTTGCTCGTTGGCGATAGCAAACTCCGCCCGGGCCTCTTTGAGTTCGAGCATTTGGAGTTCTTCGATCGACATAAGGTCACCGATTTGACGGATGAAGTCGATCGGCTGAAGTCGTGCGCTCAGGAGTTCGATTCGTGCACCGCCAACGAAGGTCGCCGGGTGGCCAGTGACGCCTGAGATTTCTCCCGTGCCCAACAGAGTGCCCTTAGTGCCCTCCACGCGAACTCCGGCGTCCGTTGCCAGCGCGCTCAACGAGACGTCAGCCGCTTTGAGCGAGGCGCTGAAGCGCGCTTCGTCAGCCCAATTCATTGCGAGTTGCCCGGCGAGGCTCCCCTCACCCCAAACCGCTTTAAGTGCCGGAATTTCGAAATAGCTTTTCCTCCACAAAAACGTTCCCGACGTCGCTCGAAGGGCAATTTTGTCAAATAGGTTAATTTCCTTAATTTTGAAGTCGCCGTTGACCGTGCCGTCTTTAGCGGGCGTCACCGAGATCTCGACCCCTTCAATCACTCCAATCCGGCGCCCTCGCACATCGTCGAGGTAAATTGTTCCATTTCGCACCCGGATGCGTTCGACCGAGACCCGTGGCGATTTGTCAGCGCTCACGCGCGCATCGGACAGCTCCACCGGCGGCGTCACCACCGTCGGACCCGGCGTGCCCTCCGGCGAGGCGGGAGGGCTCTCAACAGGCAACGCGGCAGGTTGAGGAGGATAGGCGTGGGGACGCGACCATGAGCCATCAGATTTCTGAAAGGCCAGCAAGACTGGGCTCTGGATGAGGATATCCGTGACGACGAAATGCCCTCGCAGTAGCGCGAAAGTCTCGAAACGAATCGAAATGGATCCAACATTGAGCAGCGGCAGCCTCGCGTTGCCGTCATGCGGCACAACGACGCCCGAGACGACCAAACCGGACCAAGGGATGTAGCAGGTACCTTGAATCTCCACCGGAACTCCGGCAGCCTCCGAAGCGGCTTGGCGCACGCGATCCTGAACATCTTTGGACTGCAAATACAGGTTAATGGCGACGACCAGAATGACATAGGCCGCCAAAATCGTACAGGCGATAATCAGAATTGGCTTGGCAAACTTCCGCACGGAGGGAAGCTACGCAACTTTCCCGAAATGTGAAGCGTGAATAAAGTCCTCGTCATCCTCAACCCTGCCGCGCGCGGAGAACGCGCCCGCGATCTGAAGCAAAAAATCGAGGCGCTTTCGATGCGTGCGGTCGTGCGTCTGACCGCCTCCGCAGGCGACGCCCGCGAGATGTCCCGAGAAGGCGTCGCCGAGGGATTCCGCACGATTGTCGCTGCCGGTGGCGACGGCACGGTCAACGAGGTCGCGAACGGCCTTGCTGGTTCGGATGTGGACTTCGGAATTCTTCCCGTCGGCACGATGAACGTCTTTGCCGCGGAACTCGGCATTCCCACAGGCAACTTGGAGCGCGCATGGGCTGTCATCGAGGGCGGGCAAACCCGCTCGCTCGACCTCCCCACCGCCAACGACGCCCATTTTGTACAACTCGCCGGCATCGGTCTCGATGCCGAGGTCGTCAGGCGCACGACGCCGGATTCAAAAAAATCGCTGGGTCCAATCAGCTACCTCATCACCCTCGCGCAGGTCGCTGCCGATCGCGCGCCGTTAATTGTCATTGAGGCCGACGACTCCCCCGCTCGCACGGGCCGCTTCGTGCTCATCGGCAACGGACGCCTCTACGGCGGGCCGTTTACGCTTTTTCAAAACGCCAAACCGGACGACGGGTTGCTCGACGTCCTCGTTTTCCAGAATCAAAGTCATTGGGATGTCGTGAGGTATCTGCAAGCCATCGCGTTCGGGAGTCACCCCGACCTCCCGGATGTGGAGTATTTCCAGACCACAGGCATGACGTTGAGCTCCGACGACGACGTTCCCGTCGAACTCGACGGTGAACTCACGGGTTCACTCCCCTGCCGTTTCGGGTTTTCCAAGCACAAACTGAACGTTCTTGTTTGAGTTGAATTCGCCGTTCGCAGTCACCACCAGCTAGTTGAGCCAGACTCCGTTTTTCTCGTTTTTATTTGAAGCCTCTTGAAATAGTGCTCGGATAAGCACTATTATGGGTAGAATGGAAGAAAAAATTATTCGCTTTGAGGCGTTGAGGAAGCTCGTGAGTGAGAAGTTTCCGGAGTCGCGGCATGACGTCGTGGCGGGGGTGCGTGGAGAATGTGAGGAGTTGCCG
Organism: Chthoniobacterales bacterium; assembly: GCA_038222685.1. Classification (GTDB taxonomy): domain Bacteria; phylum Verrucomicrobiota; class Verrucomicrobiia; order Chthoniobacterales; family Terrimicrobiaceae; genus JBBRHN01. The sequence goes on from JBBRHN010000220.1 coordinate 4,440, forward strand.
CGGGGGTTGTTGACGGAGGTGTATGGCTCGGCAGGGAGCGTGTCGTTGTTTGTGGCTTCGGTGATTTTGCGTGAGGAGCGGAGTTTTGCGGGGTGGGTGGATGCGACGAATGCGCTGGAGCCGGGGGAGTTCCCGGAGTCGGTGCTGGAGCGTTTGTTGTGGGTGAGGTGCAGGGATGCAGTGAAGGCTGTGCAGGCGGTGGATTTATTGTTGCGGGATGGGAATTTACCGCTGGTTTTTCTGGATTTGCGAGGGGTGGCGGCGAAGGCGTTTGGGGAAATTCCTGCGAGCACGTGGCATCGGTTTCAGCGTTTGTTGGAGGAGTCGCCGCTGGCGTTGGCGGTGTGCACGGAGAAGCCCTGCATTGCGGCGGCGCGGATACGGGTGGCGGCGGCGGGCGTTTGGAAATTGAACGACCTG
>JBBRHN010000221.1:0-4824 GCA_038222685.1 Chthoniobacterales bacterium
GGCCACAGGCTTACCGTTATCCGTGATGATCACCGGCATTTCCGCCGCCTTGCGAACGAAGTGCCCCGTGCGGGCGTGCAGGTCTCGAATGGAAACAGTGATCGCGTTCATACTCAAAACTGTGACACGCGTGACACGCAGCGTCAACTGCGCGCCGAGCGCATGCTCGACATCCCGGCCTCCCCGGCTTAAATGATCACAACCTCATTCACCATGATCGACACCATCACCTCTCATCTCGGCGACAAAGCGGACTTCCTCCTTAAGCATAACTCGAAAACCATTTCGAAAGATCTTCTCCACCTCCCCGGCGGCGACTTTGTGGATCGCGTTTTCTCCCACACCGACCGCAATCAACGCGTGCTCAATAACCTCCAGCGCATGTATGGCACAGGGCGTTTGGCAGGCACGGGCTACATGTCGATCCTGCCCGTCGATCAAGGCATCGAGCACTCCGCCGGCGCAAGCTTCGCAAAAAATCCGCTCTATTTTGACCCCGAAAACATCGTCCGTCTCGCCCACGAAGGCGGCTGCAATGCCGTCGCCTCGACCTTCGGGGTGCTCGGTGCTGTCTCGCGCAAATACGCACACAAAATTCCGTTCCTCGTAAAAATCAATCACAACGAATTGCTCACGTATCCGAACGCGTTTAAGGAAATTCTTTTCGGGAAAATCCGCGAAGCCAGCGACATGGGCGCGGCGGCCGTCGGGGCGACGATTTATTTTGGATCCGACGACGCGCATCGCGAAATCGTCGAAGTCGCCGAAGCCTTCGCTCACGCCCACGAACTCGGCATGGCGACCGTTCTGTGGTGTTACTTGCGCAATCCGGCGTTCAATATCAAAGGCGACAAAGACTACCACGTTTCTGCCGATCTCACCGGCCAGGCCAATCACCTCGGCGTGACCATTCAGGCCGACATCATTAAACAAAAACTCCCTGAGAATAACGGCGGCTACAAGGCCCTCAACACCGGCTCCTCAAGCTACGGCAAACTCGACGAGCGCATCTACACCGAGCTCACGACCGACCACCCCATCGACCTCTGCCGCTACCAGGTCGCCAATTGCTACATGGGCCGCGCCGGACTCATCAACAGCGGCGGCGCATCCGGCGCCCATGACATCGAAGAAGCCGTCTTCACCGCCGTCGTCAACAAACGCGCCGGCGGCACCGGCTTGATCTCCGGACGCAAGGCTTTCCAACGTCCGATGAAAGACGGCATCGCCCTCCTCAACGCGATTCAAGACGTTTACCTGTGCCCCGAAGTGACTATCGCCTGATCAAACGTCCGCCCGGCTTGTTCTGCTGCCCGCCCCGATAAAGGCAAGGTTTTTGAGGATTGATTACAAGGCGAGCGCGCGGCGCAGGTCATCATGCTCAAACGCACTGGCCATCCAGGTCGCCTCGGCGGAATGAACTCCAACCTCACGTGCGACTTTTCGCCACTTCGAAGTCGTTGCAGCCACTTCTTTGATCACCGTCCTTGCCTTGGCCAGGCTCAGCCCGAAATACTCGGACGCCTCCTCCAGTAGACTGAGGGAACACGTGCCTTCATCAAGGTTAATATTGGTCGTGAGAACGCGCGCTTTCAGGTCCGTCGGCACCGGGTTGAGATCAAACGCGGGGGCCAGCGACCAGCCCGCTTTTCCATTCCAGAGGAAGCCGTGATTGCGGAGATGATCGTCCACATTCGAGATCAGAACATTGAAAACAACTCGCCGATAGAGGCTATGGGCGTCGATCCTCGCATTCGCGCCATGGGCGGACAGGATGTCCACGATTTCCGGATAGCTGCCGTGTTCTCCGTCTTTTGCGGACATCATTGCCATGGCCGAAAGAAACGGTATTCGATCCGCACCTGCGCGATCAAATCGCCGCGAGAGCAACACTGGCTTGCCCGCCACCTTGATGAGTCTGTGCCGGGGCGTGACGATACCTGCCCTCTCCGCCAGCCTCATTGCGATTTCTTCCCAGGTTTCGATACTGTATTCATCAGTCTCTTTAGGAAACTTCGCAATCGAGAGGTGGCCGTGCTGGTCAATCACCGACGCCTTCGGACGGGCTCCGCCGAGTGAAGAACCCGGCGCGAAGATCAATCGCAGATCGTCATCCGTTTCCTCGTCACGCAAGATACGTCCGGTGATTTCGAGCAGCAGCGCGCCAAGCCAACGAGCCTCGTTTGGCCGTGCAGGTCAATATGGACTTCAAAATCAGCCATTTTTTGACCTCACAGTTTTCCGCTTCAGACGGACGCGCTTGGGCAATGCCGCGCTGGAAAGTGCTTGCCCAACTCGATCTGTGGAAATGTCCGCAATCTGTCCCAAGGCATCCAGCAAGCCAAGTGCCTGAAGGACGGCGGCATAGATTCCCATGCTGACGCCGGTATCTCCCGCTTCGACGCGTTGAAGAGTTGACCGCGAAGTAAAGGCACGCTCCGCCACAACCGCCATCGGCAGGCGGCGGCGGCGACGGGCATCGCGGATGTCTGCGCCGAGCTTGCGCAGAGAGCGTTGAACGGCAGCGGTTGCTGGATGTGGTGTTGGCATTTGTCTACTTCGTGCTACACAATGGCTGATTATGTATCACCAAGCACTCATTAATCAAAAATAAATCGACCGCGATGGGCGATCAGCCCGCGGAGGCCATCTCCTCTGCGATGCGCAGGAAGGAGTCGCGGGGGGATGTCGCGCCGGTGATGGGGCGTCCGATGACGAGATAGTCTGCTCCGCAGCGAACGGCTTCGCCGGGGGTCATTACGCGGCGTTGATCGCCGAGATCGCTGCCTGCGGGGCGAACGCCGGGCGTGACGATGACGAGGCCGTGGCCGAATTCTTCGCGGAGGGGCGTGATTTCGTGCGGGCTGGCGACAACGCCGCGGAGTCCGCAATGGGATCCCATTTCGGCGAGGTGAACGACCTGTGCGGCGGCGGGCCGTGGCACGCCAACGATGTCGAGCGTCGTGTCGTCCATGCTCGTGAGAACGGTCACTCCGAGCACCAGCGTTGATGTTCCCTCGGCGGCCTTCACAGCTTCGGAGACCATTGCGGGGCCGCCGGCAAGATGGATGGTCGTCATGTCAACGCCGAGGGTCACCGCGGAATGCACGGCCTCGCGCGCAGTGTTCGGGATGTCGTGAAATTTGAGGTCGAGAAAAACTTTCGCCCCGAGAGACTTCACGTCGCGGACAATCGACGGGCCGACGGCGGTGAAAAGCTGGAGCCCAATTTTGAAGACGCAGCCGAGGTCGGCGAGGGGTTCGATGAGTTTGCGCGCCGCATCCAAATCGGGCGCGTCGATGGCGACGATGATTTTTTCGTTGGAAGGAACGGGCATTGGCTGTTGATGTGGAGCCATGACAATTGAGGCTCCGGCCAAAGTCAACCTTGTGCTCCGCCTCCGTGGCAAACGCCCCGACGGATTCCACGAAATCGAGACGCTGATGGTGCCGCTGACGCTGGCCGACAAACTGGAGGTGAAGATCAAAGACGGCGACGGGGTGGCGCTGACCTGCGATGATCCCTCGCTGCCGACCGATGCGACGAATCTTGCGCATCGCGCTGCTGTTGCGTTTGCCAGGGCGACGGGCCGGGTGTTTCGAACAACGATTCATCTGCAAAAAAAAATCCCATCCGGCGCGGGACTCGCGGGCGGGAGCAGCGATGCGGCGGCAGTGCTGTTGGCTCTCAACGGACTCCTCGAAACGCACCTCGCGACGGAGGAGTTGGAAATCATCGCCGGCACACTGGGCTCGGATGTTCCGTTTTTCGTTCGCCGCGAGGCCGCGTGGTGTCGTGGTCGCGGGGAGATCATCGAGCCCGCCCCGCCACCGCCGCGATGGGATCTCCTGCTCGTGAAGCCGCCGTTTCCGGTTCCCACGGCGTGGGCCTACCAATCATGGGCGGCGTCCACACAGGTTTCCGCAAACGCGGTTTGGCACGACGGCATCGAGCTGGCCAACGATCTCGAACTCCCCGTTTTTTCGAAATACCTTCTCCTGCCGGTTCTGAAACATTGGCTTGCCGCACAGCCCGGGGTCTCGGCTTGCATGATGTCGGGTTCGGGCTCAACACTCTTCGCGATCGTGGATTCCCCCCCGCAAATGCTGGCCTCGCGGGTGCGCGAGGAGTTTGGTGAAACGATGTGGACGCACGCCTGCTCAACAGATGCGAGGCATCCGCAAGAAGCTTTGAAGCCGTAAACCCCTTTGTGAACGAGCAAAGTGTATTTCCAAAAAGAACCGGTCTGATGATTTTGCCCGGCATGACGCTTTTCCCTCACTCGCTGCTGCCGCTCTATATTTTTGAAGAACGCTATCGCCAGATGGTGGAGCACGCTTTAAGCGGCGAACGGATGTTCGCGATTGCCCACGTCGGCGAAGACGGCGACGTGGCACCCATTGGCGGCATTGGCATCGTCCGTGCGTGCGTGGCAAACGACGATGGCACGTCGAACCTCATTCTTCAGGGCATCGCACGTGTCAATTTCTCGGACATCGAGATGGAACCTTTCCCTTCCGCCGCCGTCGCCGTTCTAGTCGACACGCACGCGGCGGACGACTCCCTCGCAGATCTGAGGAGCGATATCGACAAGGTGTATCATCAGATTCGCGAAGCGGGTTCGGAGGCACCTGCCGGATTCGACCAGTATCTTGCGCAAATTGATTCGCCGGGCGCATTCGCAGACGCCATCTCTGCCGCCTTCGTTGCCGATCCCGTCGAAAGGCGAGGCCTCCTCGAGGAATGCGATGTCTCGATCCGAATGCAACGTCTCCTCCGCTGCCTCGTCCGGCAGATGCAGACGCTTTAGTTTCCGCTCGGAGC
>JBBRHN010000222.1:0-4817 GCA_038222685.1 Chthoniobacterales bacterium
TGGGCAAAACGCTCAACCTCCCGGATTGGATCGCCTACCTTTCGTCCATCATCCTTCCCGTGCCATTCTACTTCCTCGAGCTCCTTGTCGGGGTCTTGCAGGCCACCGTCTTTACGCTCCTTTGCGCCGTTTACATCCAGCTCTCAACCAGCCACGACGAGGAAGAAGAGCACTAATAACACTTTTCCGCCGGGACCGTGGCAAGACTGCGGGCGGCGGGAGAACCAACAAAACCAAAATAGAAAACATATGATCCCAACACTTATCGCAGCAGCCGCCCAAGGCGTCTCGGGCAACATCGGACTCGCAATCGCAGGTGCCGGTGCAGCCATCGGCATCGGAATGATCGGCGCAAAGGCCGTTGAAGCCGTGGGCCGTAACCCCGGCGCGTCCGGAAAAGTCCTCACCCTCGCCATCATCGGCATGGCCTTGGCAGAAGCCATTGCCATCTATGCCTTGATCATGACGATCATCGGCTAATACAGTCCAATTCCCCCGGCTGCCACTGCGCAAGTGCTGGCAGCCGGGTTCCCTTTTTTTTACTCCATGGAAGCAATCTCTGCAGCTCTCGAAACCTTCGGGGTCAGTTGGCCGAAGTTCATCGCCCAACTCATTCTCTTTACGACGGTTTATCTCATCCTGAAGAAATTCGCCTTCGCTCCCGTCGTCGCCATGTTTGAAGAGCGCCGCCGCCGCATCGAAGAGGGGCAGGCCAATGCCGAGAAAATCAAAAAGCAACTCGCCGAGTCCGAAATCCGCTGCCAGGAGATCATGCGCAAGGCCAACGCCGACGCCCAGCGCATTATCGAAGAGGGCCGCACCAGCAGCGATGCCCTCTCCCAAAAACAAATCCAGCAGACCATCGCCGACGCCGAGGCCATTATTGCAAAGGCCAGCGAAACCGTCGAACTCGACCGCAACAAGATGGTCGCCGAGGTCAAAAAAGAAATGGTCAATCTCGTCGTCGAGACCACCGCGAAAGTCGCCGGTCGTATCCTCACCCCCGAAGATCAAAAACGCATCGCGGGCGAAACCTCCACGCAACTCGCCGCCTGATTTCATGAAACTGAGCAGAGAAGCCCGACGCCAAGCCCGTGAGTTGTTCGCTCTTTCCTTCGTGAACGACCGCATTGACGACGACCGCCTGAACGAGATCGCCGACTGTCTCGCCGCGTCCAAACCCCGCTCGTATCTCCAGATTCTCAAAGCGCTCGTCCGCCTCGCCCGACTCGAAACCCAAAAACACCACGCCGTCGTCGAGAGCGCAACCGTCCTCGATGCCGCCCAAATTCAGGATTTCACCCACAGCCTCAAAGCAAAATTCGGCGAAATCACCACCGAGTTCCGCCAAAACGTCGCCCTCATCGCCGGCGTCCGTATCAAAATCGGCAGCGATGTGTGGGACGGCAGCGTCAAAGCCCGCCTCGAAGCCCTCCAACAACAACTTTAATTTTACAAACCAAAAATCGTCATGAGCAACATCGTCCTCGAACTTGAAGAAAAAATCGGTGCCATCAAAAGCGCCACAGCCCGTCAGACCAATGTCGGCACCGTCCGCGAAATCGGCGACGGCGTCGCCCGCGTCGAAGGGATCAGCAGTGCCATGCTCAATGAGATGCTGGAGTTTCCCGGCGGGATCTACGGCCTCGCCCTCAACCTTGAAGAGACCGAAGTGGGCGTCATCATCCTCGGCGATTACACCAAGATCAGCGAAGGCGATGAAGTCAAGACCACCGGACGTCTCCTCGAAGTTCCCGTTGGCAAAGGCCTCCTCGGCCGCGTCGTCGATTCCCTCGGCCGTCCCCTCGACGGCAAAGGCCCCGTCAACTCCGATAAATTCTACCCAGTAGAAAATATCGCCCCCGGCATCATCAAGCGCCGCAGCGTTAGCCAGCCCGTTCAGACCGGCATCATGGCCATCGACGCCATGATCCCCGTCGGTCGCGGTCAGCGTGAACTCATCATCGGTGACCGCGCCACTGGCAAGACCACCATCGCCATCGACACAATCATCAACCAAGCAAAGATTAACCGCGTGGGTGAAGCCAGCGGCGATCCTTCCTTCCGCCCCCTCTATTCGATCTACGTCGGCGTCGGACAGAAAAACGCCAACATCGCCCGCGTCGTCGGCACCCTTGAAGCCAACGATGCCTTGAAATACACGATCATCGTTGCCTCGACCGCCTCGGATGCTGCCTCCGATCAATACATCGCCCCCTTTGCCGGAGCAGCCATGGGCGAATGGTTCATGAACAACGGCATGGACGCGCTCATCGTTTTTGACGATCTCACAAAACACGCCAACGCCTACCGCCAGATCTCCCTCCTCCTCAAGCGCCCATCCGGACGCGAGGCCTATCCCGGAGACGTCTTCTATCTTCACAGCCGATTGCTCGAACGCTCCGCCCGCCTCGGCGAAAAATACGGCGACGGCTCCCTCACCGCCCTCCCAATCATCGAGACGCAGGCCGGCGACGTTTCCGCTTACATTCCGACCAACGTCATCTCCATCACAGACGGTCAGATTTATCTGGAAACAGATCTCTTCTACCAAGGCATCCGTCCCGCCATTTCGGTCGGCCTCTCCGTTTCCCGCGTCGGTTCCGCTGCCCAGATTAAGGCCATGAAGCAGGTCGCCGGAAAAATCAAAGGAGACCTTGCCCAGTATCGCGAACTCGCCGCCTTTGCCCAATTCGGCTCCGACCTCGACGCCCGCACCAAAGCCACGCTCGACCGCGGAGCCCGTATCGTCGAGCTCTTTAAACAGCCGCAATACCAGCCAATGATGGTGCAGGTCCAAGCCGCCGTCCTCTGGTCCATGCAAAAAGGACTCTTCGATCCTATCCCCGTCGACAAAGTCAAAGCCGCTCAAAACAAACTCGTCGAATTCCTCGAAACCCGCAAAGCGAGCACGCTCGAGAAAATCGTCGCCAAAAAACAAATCGACGAAGAGGTCGAAAAAGAACTCCTCACCGCCCTCGAAGAATTCAAGTCCTTTAACTTGTAATGTCCAACCTGCGCGACATCCGGCGGCGGATCAAATCCGTCAAAAATACGGCCCAGATCACCAAAGCCATGCAAATGGTCGCGGCTTCCAAAATGCGCAAGGCCCAACTGGCCGCCATCAACGGACGCGACTACGCCGAGTTGATGAACCGTGTCATCGTCTCGCTCCGCGACGCTGTTGACAACACCCTCCATCCCCTCCTCGCCCGCCGCGAAGTCAAAAACGAGCTCGTCCTCCTTTTCAGCACGGACAAAGGCCTGTGCGGCGGACTCAACACAAACCTCTTCCGCGAAGCTTCGCTTTTCAATCCCGAGACCACCATGTTTGTTTCCGTCGGACGCAAAGGCACACAGTTCCTTGCACGCATGAAACGCAAAATGATCGCCGACTTCCCGCTCCGCGATCACCCCACTTTTCTCGACGCCAAATCTGTCTCGAAATTCGTGATCGAAAAATTCCTCGACGGCTCTGTCGATAAAGTCACGATTCTGTTCCCGCGTTTCGTTAATACCCTCTCTCAGGTTCCAACTCCCCTCACCCTCCTGCCACTCACCGGACTCGACGAGCTCGGTCTCAAGAACGAATACGGCACACTCGAAGGCCTCGAAGGCGGCATCCAATTCGAACCCGGCGCACTCGAAGTCCTCGACGCCATCCTCCCCGCCTACGTCCATTTCGCGGTCTATCAAACGCTCCTCGGCACACGCGCCTCCGAACACAGTGCCCGAATGGTCGCGATGAAGAGCGCCACCGACAACGCCAAGAGCCTCGTCAAAGATCTCACTCTCTCTTACAATAAAGCCCGCCAAGCCAGCATCACCAACGAGATCCTCGAAATTTCGACCGCCCAGCTCGTCCTCAACTAAACTGAGATCGACGGCATTGAGTTGAGGACGTGTGACGAACTCTGCCTCACTATTCCTGCGGGACAAAAGCCCAATAACAGCATAGCTCAAACGGCACCTCTGGGTATCCGTCATTCGAGTAATATAAGCCCTGTAGAGGCAACGCAGGCGCGACCCGCTATCGGCGCAAGGCTTTGTTTAGCTCTCCGACGGGATCGTTCACTGCCGCAGCAGTAATTGTAAACCGATTCATCGAAGAAGAAGGCGCGCGAAATTTGATTTCGCGGAATGTGCGTTCGAGCACCGTCATGAGTCCACGAGCACCGGTCTGCTCGTCGCGCGCGAGCTCGGCGAGCCGGCGCAGACCGTCGTCGCGGAAGCGGAGCGTAATTCCGTAAGCACCGAAGGACCGCTCGTATTGATGAATCAGACTGCTTTCGCTTTTGCGAAGCACATTAAACAAGTCATCCGTATCGAGCGCATGGCAGGCGACACGAACCGGGAGGCGTCCGATAAACTCAGGTTCCAGCCCGTAGCGAATGAGATCGCCGGTCGATACTTTATTGAGAAGATCGCGTCCGTGTTTTCCGCCGGGTTGATTTTCTTCGAGCCGGTGGCGAACGACGGATTCGATGCCGGAAAAAGCCCCGCTGGCAATGAAGAGGATGTTGCGGGTTGAGGCATTATCAGGGCCACCCGATGCGTTGCCTCGCGCGGCAGACATCGCTGCCTGCATTTGAGCGGTAACGTCGTTTGGCGAGATCAACGGCACGCTGCCGTCTTCCATTAGTTTGAGAAGATTGGTCTGCACACCGCGCCCGGACACGTCGCGTCCGCCGTCGGAATGGGAGGCCAGCTTGTCCACCTCGTCGAGATAGATAATGCCATACTCGGCCCGTTGGACGTTGCCCCCCGCGCGCCGGACGAGATCGCGCACGAGGTCGTCCACATCACCACCAACATAG
>JBBRHN010000223.1:0-4807 GCA_038222685.1 Chthoniobacterales bacterium
CGCGAAATCATCCAGCTCCTTGCCGAGGGATCCAGCAACAAGGAAGCCGCCGCCGTTCTCGGCATCAGCGAAAAAACCGTCGAGACCCACCGCGCCGCCACCATGCGCAAACTCGGTCTCCACTCCATCGGCGAACTCGTCCGCTATGCTATCCGCAACAAAATCATCGAGCCTTGAACTCGCAGCGCGACTCAACGATTCCCTCCGACGAGCTTGCAATTTTTGCCCAAGCCGCGGATGATTTCCCAGACCTGCATCATATGCTCCTGAGAAAATTCCCGAATCCGGCAGGGGATTGACAATCGAATCAAGCTAGACACGAACGACATCATGCCAACCACACTGGAACAACCTGACACGCTCGCGCGGAGCATTCACGCGATGCAGGAGACAAATGAGCTTCTCGGCGAACAACTCGTCTTGAACATGGGGCCCTCCCATCCTTCCACCCATGGCGTTCTCCGGATCATCCTCGAACTCGACGGCGAGATCGTCACCAAGGCCACCCCCGAAATCGGCTATCTCCACCGCGGCGACGAAAAAATAGCCGAGAACATGCAGTTTAACCAGTTTGTGCCTTACACAGATCGACTGGATTACCTTTCGCCCATCGCAAACAACGTAGCCTACGCGCTCGCCGTGGAAAAACTGATGGGCTGGGAACTCCCTCCACGCGGCAAAGCCATCCGCGTCATCGCCTGCGAACTCGCCCGCATCTCTTCCCACCTCCTCGGCATCGGCTGCCTCGGTATGGATCTCGGTGCCACCACGCTCTTCCTCTACACGTTCACGGAACGTGAAAAAATCTACAACCTCATCGAGCAGCTCACCGGCGCACGTTTCACCACCAGCTTCACACGCGTTGGCGGCCAGACCCACGACCTTCCGCCGAAATTCATCGCGCAACTCAAGGACTTCCTTGAGACGTTCCCGCCCGCTTTTGACGAAGTCGATCGACTCGTCACCCGCAATCGGATTTTTGTGGACCGCACCAAAGACGTCGGCATCATCACCAAAGAAGATGCCATCGCCTACGCGATCTCAGGCCCCAATCTCCGCGGATCCGGCATCGATCACGACCTTCGCCGCAAACACCCCTACCTCGACTACGAAAAATACGACTTCGACATTCCCGTCGGCACGGTTGGCGATTGCTACGACCGCTACCTCGTTCGCATGGAGGAAGTCCGCCAAAGCGTGCGCATTCTTACTCAGGTCATCGCCTCCCTCCCCGAAGGCCCGATCAATTGGCACGACCCAAAAAGCACGCCTCCCGACAAAGTCGCCGTCCTCACAAAAATGGAGGAACTTATCCACCATTTCATCGTCTCAACCGAAGGTGCCGATGCGCCTCCAGGCGAAATCTACTTCGCTGCCGAAAACCCGAAGGGCGAACTCGGTTTCTATATCTACAGCAAAGGCGGCGGCGTTCCCTACCGCCTCAAAATCCGCGCCCCGTCTTTTGTCAACATCAGCATCCTCCCGAAAATCGTCCCCGGCCACATGGTCAGCGATGTCGTCGGCATTCTCGGCTCGCTCGACTTTGTCATGGGAGAGGCTGATCGCTAGTATACCGCCAATTCCCGCTTGTCATGCAACCGGTGGCGACTAGCCTCGGATCGAAGTAAGAATGACCCTCGCCAACCTTTTATCAGAGTCACAGATCGTTCCGGAAATGGCTTCCGACGAACGCTGGGATGCCATTGCCGAACTCGTGCAATGCCTCATCACTGCCGGAAAATTCGAGGAGTCTGACCGCACCACCATCCTCGAAGCCATTCGCCAACGCGAGCAGACCATGAGCACCGGAATCGGCTTTGGCATCGCCATCCCTCACGCCTCATCCGATAAAGTCACCGAAGTCGTCGCCTCGTTCGGTCGCTCCATTAAAGGCATTCAGTTTGATTCCCTCGACGCACAACCCGTTTTTTTCGTCGTGCTTTTCGTTGTCCCCAAAGACCAGTTCCAAACCCACCTCCGCACGCTGGCCGCCATCGCAAAATTCCTCAACGATAAAACCGTTCGCGACGAACTCGGCGCAGCCGTTGACGCAGAGGCCATCCTCAGAGTTTTCGAAAATCGATCGCCCCGGAGCTGATGTCCACGCCGCAGGAACTCCTCACCGGGCGCTTGCGCATCGCGCTCGCCGCCCTCGGCCTCCCGCAGGATAAAGCCGTCGTCGTTCAAGCAGCGGATTCCCGATTCGGCGACTACCAGACCAATGCCGCCATGGTCCTCGCTAAAGAGACCCGCCGCAACCCGCGCGAGCTCGCCAACGAAATCCTCGCGGCACTCGATGTCGCCGATTTTGCAGATATCCCCACCATTGCCGGTGCGGGATTCGTGAACTTCCGCCTCAGCGACGTGTTCATTTCCAAGCACGTTACGTCGCTCGCCGCAGATCCCCGACTCGGCAATGCACTCACCCCTTCACCGAAAAGGATTCTTGTGGACTTTAGCTCCCCGAACGTCGCAAAGCCCATGCACGTTGGCCACATCCGCAGCACCATTCTCGGCGACTGCCTCGCCCGCGTCGCCAGATTCCTCGGCCACGATGTCGTCACCGACAACCACATCGGCGACTGGGGCACGCAGTTCGGAAAGGTCATTTACGGATGGAAACACTTTCTCGATCCTGTCGCTCTGGAATCCGACGCCATCCGCGAGCTCGTCCGCCTTTACCGCCACGTCACGAGTCTCGAGGAGACCGACGAAGACGTTCGCCGCACAGCCCGCGAGGAACTCGTCAAACTCCAATCCGGTGACCCGGAAAATCTCGCGATCTGGAAACAAACCGTCGATCTCTCCTGGCGCGAGTTTCAGAAACTTTACGACGAACTAGATATCCGCTTCGACGAGCGTCTCGGCGAAAGTTCCTACAACGACCTCCTCGCCCCGCTCTGCCACTCCCTGAAAGCGCGCGGCCTTGCCGAAGAGAGCGAGGGGGCACTCTGCATCTTCTTCCGCGACATCCCCGCGCTCGCCGAAAAACCCGCCATCATCCGCAAGACCGACGGCGGCTTTCTTTACGCCACCACCGATCTCGCCACCATCGAATACCGCACCAAACGCTGGCAGCCCGACGCCATTTGGTATGTCGTCGGTGCCCCGCAGGCTCTCCATTTTCACCAGATTTTTGCCGCCGCCTGCCTCATGGGTTGCTCTTCCGAACTCCGGCACATCGCTTTCGGCAGCATTCTCGGTGAAGATCGCAAAATCATGAAAACCCGCTCGGGCGAAAACGTCGGCCTTGCCGAAGTTCTTACCGAAGCCGTCGAACGCGCCCGAAAAATGGTCGAAGCCCGCTCCGAAACCATCCCCGCCGAAGTCCGCGAAGACATCGCTCGCACCATCGGCCTCGGTGCCGTCAAATACGCCGAGCTCTCCCAAAACCGCCTCACCGATTACGTTTTTTCCTGGGACAAACTCCTCGCCCTCGACGGCAACACCGCTCCCTACCTCCAAAACGCCTACGTCCGTATTCGCTCGATTTTCCGCCGCGCCGGAGAGGACGCTGATCCCTCAACCTCGCTAACCATTTCCGACCCTGCCGAGCGCGCCCTCGCATTGAAACTCCTTCAATACCCGGAAACCGTCCCCCTCGTGCTCGAAGACTTCCGCCCGAACCTTCTCGCCAACTACCTCTACGAGCTCGCCAACGCCTTTCACTCGTTCTACGAAGCCTGCCCCGTGCTCAAATCAACGCCCGAAATCCGCGCCGTCCGACTCGGCATCTGCGCCCTCACAGGCCGGACTCTCGCTCATGGCCTTTCCCTCCTCGGCATCCGCTGCCCCGAGCAGATGTAGTCCAAACACCCCAGCAAATCGCCGCTCCGACGCCATACCAAACGACGTCCAGCCAGTCCCCTGTAGCACTCGAAAAAAGCAGCGGCGCAATCACTTCGTTAGCCACCGACCACGCAACGAAATAAAATAAGATCTCCCGCCCCGACGGAACCCCGTCCGTCTTGCGAAGACCCAACTTCCGCTCAACCCAGAGAAAAATCGGCAACGCCGCAGGCATCAGCAAAACATCCGTAAACCAACCCCGCAAAAACTCCTGCGGAAAAACCCAGCGCGCCAACACATAAGCCGCCACAGCCCCCAAACACAACGGCTCCAGCGCATAGCGAAATCGCCTCAAAACAACGCCGACATTACAATCCCGCCGCCGAGCACAATCGCCAACTTAGCCAGAAGAATCATCATCGCGCGACCCTATGAGAATCTCCTTCCTCTGTCAAACCGCCCTCCCCCTGAAACACCCGCACGGGTGCAGGACAAAAATCTTCCAGACCACTGGCGCGCCAATGGCCCAACCTCACCCTCTTCTAATCACGCCCCGGAGCAAAGCATCGCGTATTCAGCGATTGAATCGAGTTGGCGGGATGCTGCCGTCTTGAGTTCCCTTCCGCCCGTGTCAACAGATTGAGAAGTGTGTTCTATTGACTTTTTCGTGCAATCGTGCTACCGTGCTGCACATTCGATATGAATGTCACCTTGAAACTTCCCGACAAACTCTGCCGCAAAGCCCGTCATTGTGCCGTGGATGAATCGAAGTCCTTGTCTGCATGGGTTACTGGACTGATCGAGCGGGCTCTGGAACAGCCGACATCGGAACAAAAACCGACGCTGATGGAGGCCATGTCGCTGCCCGACGCTCCCGATTGGTTTTACGAACGGGAACTCCCCTTGGAGAACCGCAAGACGATGAAGGACCGCAGCTTCTCATTCGATGAGGAATGAGATACCTCGTCGATACCGTCACGCTCTCCGAAATGCGCCGGGGAAAAAAGGCCCATCCAAG
>JBBRHN010000224.1:0-4770 GCA_038222685.1 Chthoniobacterales bacterium
GGATTCCACGCCGTAACCGGACTCCCCTGCCCCCTCTGCGGCGGCACCCGGGCAGCCCACGCCATCCTGAGCGGCGACTTCGCCCGCGCCAACTCACTCAATCCTCTCGCCTACCCCGGCCTTGCGTTCGTCATCGCCCTCGCTGCCGTCCTGCTGATCGAGGCCGCCCGCCGACGCCGACTTACTGACTGGGAAGCCCTCGTCCGCCGACACCTCCGATGGGCCCCCATCGTCATCCTCCTACTCGTCGCATGGTGGATCCCCCACATCCTCCTCGCCCTCCGCTCCGCCAACACCGACCTCATCGACCTCCGCAACCCCATTGCCGCAAAACTCAAATCCGCCATCGACCAGCATTGATTTAGACTAACCGCATAGTCAAAAAGGTAAACTAACACGGCGGTATCGGCGAAACGGCCCTACCACCAGTGGGAGGGATGCCTCGCCGAGGCGGCCGTCTCGGCGATCTCGGCCTCGGGGAAAGTGATTATCACGAATGCTACCGCGGGTATTTCCAATGTTTCAACGCCGGTCGCTATTACGAGGCTCACGATGTGCTCGAACACCTTTGGCTGCGCGAGACCGGCCCGGAATACGCTTTTTACAAAGGCCTCATCCAAATCGCCGGCGCCTTCGTCCACCTCAAAAAACAATTCGAGCGCCCGACTCATCCGACCGATGGACGCCGTCTCCACCCGGCAGCGCGCCTCTTCGCCATCGGCATTCGCAACATCGAACCCTTCGGCCCGAACCACATGGGACTCGACATTGCTGCGCTATGCACGCTCTGCCGCTCACAGATTGAGAAAATTGAAGCCCTAAACTTCGCGATCAATCCCTGGTCACCCGGCACTGGACCGCAACTCGCGCTCGGGCCTAAGAACAGACAACCCTAGCGCGGGGAAGTCCCGATTCGAGCTCGCTCAGCATTTCGGAAGGCTTGGGAGCAATACCTTCACGCAGAGCAGACACCACCTCATCCCAGTGAGTGAATACCGGGCGCTTCAACACCATTTGGAACCGGTCGTCCTTGCGGTCAAATCCATACACAAGCCAAGTCACCTCGGAATTGTCGATAGTGTCGAGCTGGCGCATCGGCGGCATTTCGTCGAAAAACGTTTCGTCAACGGCGACAAAAAACCTCTTCCCCCACCGCCGGAAGATGGGAACCTTCAAGCTGAGTTGCGGCATGAGTCGTTTCTGCGCAGAGGAACGAAAATCGGGACGCCGCGCCGAGTCGGGGGGCAGCACCCGATGCTCGTGAAAGTAGTCAAACGCAGGGCGGATACTCTTCCCCGATATATAAACGGATTGAATCTCCAGCGCTGCAAAGTCGCGAGGTTTTCCCGCCGCGTCCAAGGCCGTCAGCATAAAGTCGATCTTGCCGATCTTGCGCGGACGAGTGCCGGGAATGGTCAACACTCTCACTTCTGGAACGGCGGCTGTTGTGATTCCCTCGCCGAACGCGAGGCGAGCGGCGTCGCGAAAAATAATGTCTCCTTCTAAAAACCTTGAGGGGCAAACAACAGTCGCGCGATCTGGCGCGGCAAACGAGCAGATGCCGAGCGGATCTTTGTTATTCCCTTTGTTGCATCTTGCGTCTCGAAAAGGACATCTCTTGGCATCGCGGTCACGCAATGCTTGGTCGGTCAGGTCGTAAACGGAGTGCCCAAACGTTTCCCCAATCTTCAAAAGCATCACGAACCATTGCCACTTCAGGGGGCTCTGGCGAGCAACAAATCACGCCACATCCACCCACGAAAGATCACGCCCAATCAAGAGTTCCTGCATTTTTGCATGGTGCGTATTTTTCATCGAGACACTGCGTGTCTCGAAGCCGTGATGCCGTGCGAGTTCGAGGATTTCCGGCGTATTGTCGTAGCTCATGAGAAAGTCGCCCTTGACGTCGGACATAGCAGAAAAGAGACGCCGGTGATCAACCTGCCAGGCGGAATACAGTCGCTTCGCCGCTAGGGTGTATGGCGGATCGACATAGAAAACGGACGAGCTATCGCTACTGTGTTTCTCGATCAATTTGAACGCATCGCCATGGACAAACGTAAACCGCTCTTTGATGTGGTTGATTTCACGAATGCGACGAGCAAGCGTTTCGGGATACCACCTCGATTTGATCCCACGTCCGTTTTCACCGGTTTTCACGAGACCAGCACCGGGGGCAAGGATTCCGCCACGCTGCACGCGATTGCGGAGAATCGTCTGCCAAGCGGTGTCCAATTCCGTTTTGGCCGTGCGATCAAGGGCCTCTCGCGCACTCGTCGGCGTAAGGTCGAAGTTGAGAATCTGTCCGGCAAGGCACTCCGACTGTCCATTCAGGACGACCTGCCAGACGGCGGCGACGCGGGGATCGAGTTCGGCAAAGATCACGTGGCTTGCCAGCTTCTCGAAGCCGGCGGTCAGACTGGCGATCGCTCCCCCGGCGAACGGCTCGATCATCCGCGACGGTTTCTTTTTTTGATGGCCGAGCCAGTCTCTCAGATACGGGACAAGCCACGTTTTGCCACCGGGGTATCGGAAGGGGCTGCGCTGCGGAACAGAGGAAACGTTGACCGGCTGCAGCGAGCGGTAAGAATGACCGGGCCGCGGAGACGGCTTCGTTGGCATCGCGAAAAGTTCAGCAATCTGCTCCTCCTTCACACGAGAACTACCGCTTTGATCCAGCTCTCTCGCAATTGCGACGACTGTGTCGGCAAACTTCTTAGGCACCCGAATAACCACCGTCTTGCCAGATTTCCACTTCTTCGGATAGGTTGTAGAAGATGTCGCCATTAACGAAGCGGTAGTCGCAGAGGCGTTACCTGTCAAGCCCTGTTACAGGGCTAATGAAATCGACCACCCCATTGCCTGCTTGCAATAGCCGGGGGCCGTGCTACAACCCACATATGTTTGAATTGGCAGGGAATCTTGTTTTGAGTGGACGACTCGGGTTGCGCCCGGGCTTTTTCCTCCTTCCATTGTCCAAGTAACCCTGCGGTAGAGCTGATCCCGGCGAAGGCGGCTTTCACCGCTTCAGAAATTCCGATTCGCCCCAAGAAAGATCAAGACCATGTCCGACCAGATTATTATTTTCGATACGACGCTGCGCGACGGCGAGCAATGCCCGGGCGCGAGCATGAACCTGCGAGAGAAGATGGAAATTGCGCGCCAGCTTGCGCGTGTGAATGTGGATGTGATCGAGGCGGGGTTTCCGGTGATTAGCGATGGGGATTTTGAAGCGGTGCAAACCATCGCGATGGAGATCAAAGGGCCGATTATTTGCGGGTTGGCACGGTGCGTCGCGAAGGATATCGACGCGGCAGGTGCTGCGGTAAAGCCAGCTGGCGAGCGGGGGCGGGTTCATATTTTTCTGGCGACGTCGGCGATTCATCGCGAGTTCAAGTTGAAAAAAGCCCGCGAGGAGATCATTCGCCTGGCGCGGGAGGGCGTGGCGCGCGCGAAGGGATTTACGAAGGATGTGGAGTTTTCGCCCGAGGATGCTTCGCGCACCGAGCCGGAGTTTTTGGCTGAGGTCGTGCAAGCGGCCATCGAGGCTGGCGCGACGACGGTAAACATTCCCGACACCGTGGGCTTCGCTGTGCCAGAGCATTACGCGGCGTTGATGTCGTATTTGATCGCGAATGTAAAAGACATTGGCGGCGCGGTGCTAAGCGTGCATTGCCACGACGATCTCGGGCTGGCCGTCGCAAATTCGCTGGCCGCTGTCCGGGCTGGCGCGCGGCAGGTCGAGGGAACTTTCAACGGTATCGGCGAGCGGGCCGGAAACTGCGCACTCGAGGAAGTCATCATGGCGCTCAAAACACGCGGTGACTATTACGCCAATGTCCATTCCAATATCGTCACGCGCGAAATCCTCAAAACCTCGCGCATCGTGAGTCGCATGAGCGGACTGCACGTCGCGCGCAGCAAGGCCATCGTCGGAGAGAACGCCTTCGCCCACAGCTCAGGCATCCACCAGGACGGCATGTTGAAAAACCCTGAGACCTACGAGATCATGAAGCCGCAGGACGTCGGCTGGGGCGGTACGGAATTGCCGCTCACCAAACACAGCGGACGCCATGCGATGCTGGTGCGGTTGGAGCATTTGGGGTTCCAGTTGAACGAGAAAGAGATCGTCGCCGTGTTTGCCCGGTTTAAGGAAATCGGAGACAAAAAGAAGTTTGTTTACGACGACGACCTTGCGGCCTTGGTGGAAGATTCGATGTCGGTCGCGAAGGAGACGTTTGTGTTAGAGTATATCCACGTGACGAGTGGCTCAACGACTGTGCCGACAGCCACGGTGCGTTTGCGGCGCGACGAAGAGTTGTTGCAGGATTCCAGCCCGGGCAACGGCGCGGTCGATGCGGCGATGCAGGCTATTGATCGCATTGTTGGACGCCACGGCAACCTGCTCGAATATCATGTCGAGGCCGTCACACAGGGCCGTGATTCGCTCGGCGAGGTCACGCTCAAGGTGGACTTTGGTGACGGGATTTTGATCACGGGCAAGGGAGCCAGCACCGATGTTATCGAGGCCAGCGCGCGCGCTTATGTCAATGCGGTAAACCGCAAAGAAATCAGCGGGCGCCGCACGGCAAACATCGCCCCGCCCGCACTCTGAACTTTGCCAGCCCCGACATCCATGACGCTGGCTAACAAGATCACGATTTCGCGGATCCTCTTGATCCCGGTTTTTGTG
The DNA here is from genome assembly GCA_038222685.1 of Chthoniobacterales bacterium. GTDB lineage: Bacteria > Verrucomicrobiota > Verrucomicrobiia > Chthoniobacterales > Terrimicrobiaceae > JBBRHN01. The sequence continues at coordinate 4,694 of JBBRHN010000224.1, forward strand.
ATGTTCTGCATCTACTACGGGAAAAGCGTGGAAGAGGGTGCGCCGCAGGAGTGGCAGCGGATGGCGGCGATTGCGAC
>JBBRHN010000225.1:0-4764 GCA_038222685.1 Chthoniobacterales bacterium
GGGCGTCCGTGAGGCGCGGCAGCAGAGTGCTTCGGGGCGAACATCGAAAGCCTCCGAATCACGTTCCCGCGTCCAATGACCCCCTCCAAGTTTCGATGTTCAATGTTCCTTGGTTTTGTGTTGCTCGATGCGGTCTCCTCAGCCTTGGCTGGATTCACTTCCGATCACTGCTCCAATTTCCTAAAACACGCAACATACACGTCAGATTAAATCGAGCATGCCTTAACCAAGCTCGAACATTCTAAATTCCAGGCTGACTCTTTTTGCTTTTCAGAGCGGCATTTCGAAGAGTTGCCACTGGCGTTCGCGTTCGCCGCCGGCGATTTCGCAGTTTTTGAGGATTTCGGTGTTGTTGTCCTCCATCCATCCGAGGGCGGCGTTGGCGTAAAGTTCTTGGGCGCGGACAAATTGTTCGTGGATAAGCCACGCGTGGAGGCCGCGGTCGCGGCAGGCGGGGACGACGCCGAGGACGGTCTGGCGGCAGGAGTTGATGCGTTGGGTTTTCATCAACCAAAAAATGAGCGGGAGACGCAGCCAGTGGGGTGTTGATTTTGTGCGGATCAGGATTTCGTTGAAGTTCGGCAGCGTGATGGCGACGCCTGCGTCGATGCCGTCCATTTCGGCAATGAGGAGAAGCTTGGGATCGGCGATGGCGCGGATGTCGTCGGCGGCGGCCATGAGGTCTTCCATGGAAATGGGGACGAAGCCCCAGTTGCGTTCAAGCGTGGAATTATAGACATCGCGTACGATAGCGAGTTCGGCCTCAAGGTTGCCGATGTCCATAGTGCGCATTTTTAAGCGGGAGCGCGCGGCAATACGGTTGACGATTTTGGCGAGCCGCTCAGGTTGGGCGGCACGATGCAAGGGGATGTTGAGGCCGTGTAGAGTGCGGACGGCGAGGAGTCCGACGGAGGCAAGAAGAGCGGGGTAGTAGTCGGGATTCCAAGTGAGGCCAATGACGGGAGGGAGATCGAAGCGGCTGATCAGCAGGCCGCATTCGTCGTTGATGCTGGGGTTGTAAGGGCCGCGAAGGGAGGTGAGTCCGTTCTCGCGAAGAACGGCGGACGCTTTGTCGAAGAGGGCGCGAGCGGTGGCGGGATCGTTCTCGCATTCGAAAAAACCGAAAAAGCCGGTCTGATCTTTGTAGAGCGCGTTGTGGGAGCGGTTGACGATGGCGGCGATGCGGCCGACGACGCGGTGGCCTCGTGTCGCGATGAAGGGATGAATGGTGCCGTGGCGTTTGTGGAAGGCGGAGTCGGGCGAGAGATACTTCGCAACGCTGCCGGGGAAAGGCGGAACGAAGGCCGGGTCGGCGCGGTGCAGGTCTTCAGCGACGCGTTCGAATTTGATCCACTCTGCTTTGGACTGGCACGACAGAATCGCGAGAGGTGAGTTCATTTTTGCCAGGCCCTCACTAGGAGCCAAATTTTTGGCGCAGCCAGCGGAGGGGGAATCGGTCGCCGGGGCAGTCGGTGGGTTTGGGATTGATTTCTTTGTGGCCCTTGACGATCGCCTGTTTGCCTTTGATTTTGCCGACGCGTCCGCGGAGGTAGGTTATGAGTTCGTCGAGGGCGGCGAGTTGGGCGGGAGTGGGTTGGTCGCGGTTGAGGTCGCCAACGAGGCAGATGCCGAGCGAGATGTCGTTAAGGTAATCGCTGGCAACGTGGCCGCCGTTGATCTGGCGGGTCCAGCGATTGCCGATTTCGATTTCGCCGTTGCCCGAGGAGTTGCCGTTGCCGATGACAAAGTGGTAGGCGAGGCCGTTTTGCATTTTACGAACGCGGCGGTGGTAAACGTCGAAGATGCGAGCGTTGCCCTGTCGCGTGCCGCTGTTGTGGATGATGATGTATTTCCAGCGTCCGCGTTTGACTGGGGCGGAGTCGATGGCTTTCCGCGTGGCGGGAGAGAGGTATCGCCAGCGTTTGAAGAGGCCGCCGAAGCTCTGGCGTGGAGGGGGTTCGATGCCTTGGTCTTCCTCAAGTCCGGATTTCTCGATGCGAATCGGAGCATCGAGTTGTCGGCCTTCAGGTGTTTTTCCTTTCGGAATCTGCACGGGGCTCGCGGCCGGGCTTTGAGTCGGGGTTTCGGGCGTCGGTTTGGCGGTGGGTGCGGGGGATGATTTTGTTTTGGGCGCGACTTCGTCGGGGAGTGAAATGAAATCCTCGTTGTCCGGCGTCGATTTGGGCGTGGCTTTTGCAGCGGGAGTCGCCCTCGGCGTGGGATCGGCCGTCTCGCGCGGGGTCGATCTGGGCGAGGGTCGCGGAGTGGCGCTGGGTTCGTCCGGCGTCGCACGAGGCTGCGGCGTCGGTTCGTCGTTGATGTCCGGCGCGTCCGGTTCGGGCGTGGGGCGCGGTCGCGGGGTGGGTTCGGGCGTTGTGGCCGGACGCGGTTTGGGCCGCGGGGTGGCGGACGGCGAAGCTTTTGGCACGGGCCGGATGTCTTCCCGGGATTGGAGAAAAAGCCGGCGCTTTTCCTCGTCGCTCATCTGTCCTCGGAGCAGTCCCATGGAGCCAGCGAGCGTCCAGACCGCCATTGCCACGATAAGACACCTTTGATTCCGCACGCTGCATCGTAACAGGCGAGCGTCCGGGATCAAGAAACGCTGCACCCAAAAAAACGATGACCGCGGCGGGTCTCTCCCCGCTTTTCGTCGCTCTCGTCAATCAGTTCCAACTTTGCCCGCCGACCCCTGCTGCGGCAAACTACAAATTTTCGGATTCCGCAAAAGGAAATCGCGGATGCCAGGCGGCGTTGCTCAACTCGATCAAAAACCGGGCAAAGCCCGCCGTCTCTGCGCGGAAAAATTGCTCCCCCTTTTCTGCGGTGGCCAGCCCGGGTTCTCCGGCAAACGAACCCGGCATGAGATGAGCCCAGTTGCGCACCCAGACCACGCGGCCTTCCGCCAACGCCTCGAGGGACGGCTTCTGGAGCGGGGCGGATACCGGCCGGACACGGGGCATTATTTCCGGTGCCAAAAACTGCATTAAACTGGTTTCAAAGTCCCCTGCGTGCGGCGAGCCATCCAAAAAAAGTTCCTTTGAAACCTCGCTTGAAAAACTCCCAATAGTACAGGCAGAAACAAAGGCGGTGTTCTGAAAGCGGTCGAAGATCTGCCGCAATGACGCTGTCATCGCCGCCTCGTTGCCTCCGTGACAGTTAAATATAACAAACTTGCGAACTTCCTCCTCGACCCCGTAAGTCACAAGATCCATCAAGACCGCCATGAGGGTTTCCACCCGTATGCGGCAGGCAAATGGCAGGTCCTTGAAATTGACATTGTTGCCGATAGGCAACGGCGGAAGGCGCAGCACACGGGCACCTTCCTGGTTAGCGAGGCGGACCGCTTCCGCGCTGATTCCATCCGCCATAAAAGTATCGGTTCCATACGGTAGATGCGGACCATGCGGCTCGGTGGAACCAATCGGAATGACAATGACTTGGGGCCGAAAAGCCTTCACATCATCGATCGTCATTGTCTCAAGAATTCCCGGTGTGAACCGGCTGGAGGTGTTTTTGGTATTCATAAATGAAGATCAGACCAACTGGCACAGCCGCGTGGCATCTGGTTTAACCGGAAGGAAGTTTGCGATAGGGATGGCATGCCCAGGGTTGAAACTTTTTTGTTTCAAAGTTGAAACTATAAGCAAATGGAAGGAGAAAGACACCGTGTCTAGAGAAAGAAAAGAAAAGAAGGTCGGCCTGATTGGTGCCGGGGGCTTTGGCTTGCACCATTTCCAAATGCTTCTGGAAGCCGGGCCAGCCCACGGGATGCGGCTCGTTGCGGTGGCCGATCCGACTTCGCTTCCTGCCGCCACCAATGAGGCCATGGAAACGCACGCGCTCCAGCTTTATCCAGACTACGAGAAAATGTTCGCCGAGGAGAATCTCGATGGCGTCTTCATCGCGACGCCAGTGCCCATGCATTTTGCCATGACATCAAGCGCTCTCCGCCAGGGCTTGAGTGTCTATCTCGAAAAACCTCCAGTCACATCGGTTCGTCAACTTGATGAATTGATTCGGATGGATGCTCACCAACGGGTGCAAGTTGGATTCCATATGATGAGCTGGCCGGGTATTCGAGGCATCCTGCATCGCATCCGATCAGGAACATTCGGCGAGGTTCATTCCCTGCGAGTTCTCGCGCTGTGGCCGAGAAATACGGCCTACTACCAGAGGGCCTCGTGGGCCGGGAAAATGGGAAGCGCCGAGAATCCTATATTTGACGGGCCGGCCACAAACGCCATGTCTCACTATGTCCAATTGCTCTGCGCAGGCGCCGCCGCCGCGGGAGGGCGCGCGCTGTCGGAAGTGCGTGGTGAGTTCTACCGTGCCCGTCCGATTGAAAGTTACGATACCTGCTCGCTCGCGGGAAAATTCGACGGCGGCCCCTCCTGTTCTGTCGTGATGTCCCATTCTGCCGGTCCCGGCGCTGTGACGCGACTGACGATGGAGACCGAAAGGGGCACGTTTACGTTTGACGATGCGGATTTTGCCAGAGCGGGAAGAAACCGCTACCAACATTCCTTGGGATTTGCCCATCGCGACTTCGGTCTTTTCTTGCATCAGGAAGTCGAACGTCCGCGCGTGACACTGGCCGATTGTCGGAACTTCATTGAACTTGTCACCTGCGGCCTTTCGGATTCCGGAGGCATCTCCTCGATCCCCGAAGAATTTATTTCCCGTCTCCACACCGGAGATGAGGAGTTATTTGTTGTGCAAGATCTGCAAGACCTAGCCCGTCGCTGCGCGGAAAACGGCCAGACG
>JBBRHN010000226.1:0-4757 GCA_038222685.1 Chthoniobacterales bacterium
TGCGGTTGAATCAAACGGAGCGCGGGTTTCGCTGAATTTCTCGGAAGTGCCGTTTGCAACGATTTGGAGTGAGGGCGATGATTTTGTCTGTGTCGAACCCTGCTGGGGCTTGCCCGACAGCAACCCGCCGTTGGCTTTCGAAGACAAAATCGGCATTCAAGTGATCGCGCCGGGAGAAACCTTTCGACGCGGCTTCACGATTGAGCCAGAGTTTCTTCCATGATCACGTCACTCATCGCGTTCATTGCCCGCATTGCTATTCTCGCAGCGTTCACCTTTGCGTTTGTTGTTCTGTTCGAACACGGGCCGACGGGTTTTGTCGACGGGGCGTCGAAGGAATGGCAAACGGTGATGAGTTTTGTGCAGGGAACGCCGAAAGCTCCTTAGCGGCAAGCCCCGCGCTAACGGGTGCCTGCGGGCTTGGCCTCGACGTCGTCTACGTTGAGAAACGGAACGACGCCACCGCCCGAGATGCGAGGGAGCACTCCGTCCCACTTTTCGACGGTGCGGAGTTTGATGAGTTCCGGGCTTTGTTTGAGCGCCTCGGCTTCGCGTTGAATCGCCTCGGCGCGAGCCTTTGATTGCACCGTGGTCGAGTAGGCCTGGGCATCGGCTTCAAGTTGGCTTCGGGCCGCTGCGGCTTCGGCTTGCGTGACAACCATGATCTTAACATTTTTGGCTTGAAGGGCTTCCTGCTCGGCCTTGACCTTGGCTTCGATCGCGCGATTGAACTCTGCCGAGAAGTCGAAGTCGGTGATAGCGATGTTGGCGATGACAATGGCTCCTTCAACGCCTTTTTCTTTGAGCGTGGCGTTGAGGAAAGCTTCGAGTGCCTGCTGGATTTGTATTTTGACGATTTCGCGTTTGGTGACGAGCTCTTCAGCGGTGAATTTGGCGGTGACGGATTTCACGCATTCCTGGATGCCCGGCTCCACGAGGGCAGCTGACACTTTGCCGAGATTACCAATGCGTTGGTAGGTGAGGGGAGCGAGTTCTCCCTTGAGAGAATACTGGGTGGTGACCTCGGTAGTGACGGTTTGGAGATCACGCGAGGCGGCGGTGGCTTTGCCGTGGCTCGCGGTGAGGCGAACGTCCATTTGCTCGACTTGGTCGATGAAGGGTTTTTTGAAGTGAAGTCCCTCGGGAAGTGGCTCTGGTTGGACTGCTCCGAATGAGCGTACGACGCCAACGTGGCCGCTCTCGATGACGACGGTGAGGCTGCCGAGCAATGCTAGGGCAGCGATGAGGACGACGATGATAGGGACGATTGTGCGGGCGAGTGGATTCATAGTGTTTGGATGATTTCTGATTTTGGGAAGCGAACTTTGGGAGCGGTGGCGTATTTATCGGACGCGAGGCGATAGCCGACCGGGCAGGCAACGACGGCTTGGAAACCTTTTTCGCGGAGCCCGAGAATTTCGTCGTATTTCAGCGGGTCGAAGCCCTCCATTGGGCAGGTGTCGAGACCGAGCAGGGCGGCACAGGTCATGAGATTTCCCAGTGCGATGTAGGCTTGGCGGGCGGCCCATTCGTTAACCCACTTCGAGCGAGGGCCTTCCACGATGTCGGAGCAAATCATTTTTTTGTAAAAGTCGAGAGACTCTGGCGTGCCCCCGCGAACCTCGATCGTGCGGGCGATGAAGCGCTCGACATGCGCGGTGTCGATAACGAGACGTGTCGCAAAAACGACATGATGCGAGCAGTCTGTGACCTGCGGCTGATTCCAGGAATGGGGTCGGAGCGCGGCTTTCTTTGCCTCGTCAGTCACCACAAAAAACTTCCACGGTTGGAGTCCGTAGGATGAGGGCGATAAGACCAACGCGTCTTCCACGGTCTCCCAAAGTGCCGCGTCGATTTTTTTCGAGGGATCAAACTGCTTAGTCGCGTAGCGCCAGAGGAGCGACTCAAGGAGTTGTGACGACGGAATGGGATTCATCGGGGGGCAATGGACTATGAACCGGGGGCGCGTGCAAGTGGTTTTTTTACCCCGCCGCCGCACTATCGCAAATTTGCCCCGTGGCAAGATTCCCCTTGCCGAGCATATTGGAGGGAAGTATTAATCTTGGCCTGCAGTTTAGGAAGGGTGGCTGAGCCCGGTCGAAGGCACTCGACTCGAAATCGAGCGTGCTGTTAAAGGCACCGTGGGTTCGAATCCCACCCCTTCCGCCATGACCCCAAACCGCTCGCAAACCCTGATAAACACAGGGTTCTTCGTTTTCTGGTTTGCCGTCAAAAGGCTGTTTTTTGGCCAAGCGTCCCTAAAACTGTCCGTTTCTGAATCGGGAAAGAACGACTTTCCCCGTTCTGGCTCTTGGAAAAGCTGTGGATATTCGCCGCCTCGACAATCGAGGCTTCCTTGTTTGTGCGGCACCCGTATCCGGTTAGGGCGCATGTAAACCGCGAGGGCCATTTGTCATTCTGCATTCTCAATGATCGACCCCTTTTTCACTAGTCGGCTGGCAAAAAAAGACCGGGGATTTATCACCCCGCATCCGCATTAGGAGAGGAGTTGTCCCTGGACTGTGACAGCACTTTCCCATGTTGGACCAAACACAGTAAACCAATTTTTAGGCACCTAGCGCCACCCGCTGAAGACGCTAGCCGAGTGCCAGACGAAGTGTTCTCCGGCGGATCGAAGCGAGACGCCTTCGAGAAAATGGATCGGCTTGTCATTCCGGGATTTCAGCCATTTGGCCTCCGGCCCCCAATCTGTGAAGATCTCCGCGTGTGATTAAAAGTGGGTGAGGTAGGGCCACACTCCCGTCCAGCCCGCACTGCACACTTCTAATAAAAACGGGACCTAATTTGTGCAGCGAAGGCCCGAGTGAACTGCTTACTTTGCCTTGCCTTGTTTGGCGACGGCGTGCATGGCGGCGGCGATGGCTTCCTGATCGCCGAGGTAGTAGTGTTTGATGGGTTTGAGGCCGGCGTCGAGTTCGTAAACGAGGGGGATACCGGTGGGGATATTAAGGCCGAGGACTTCTTCTTCGGAGAGGTTGTCGAGGTATTTGACGAGGGCGCGGAGGGAGTTGCCGTGTGCGGCGATGATGACGCGCTGGCCGGAGGCGACCATGGGGGCGATGTTCTCGTGCCAGAGGGGGAGGAAGCGGGCGACGGTGTCTTCGAGGCACTCGGTGAGCGGAAGCTCGGCTTCGGAGAGTTTGGCATAGCGCGGGTCGTTGCCGGGATAGCGCTCGTCGGATTTTTCGAGGGATGGCGGCGCGATGTCGTAGCTGCGGCGCCAGATGAGGACTTGCTCGTCGCCGTATTTTGCGGCGGTTTCGCTTTTGTTCAGGCCTTGAAGAGCACCGTAATGGCGTTCGTTGAGGCGCCAGTCTTTTTCGATGGGGATCCAGAGAAGGTCGAGTTCTTGGAGGACGGTCCAGAGCGTGTTGAGGGCGCGTTTGAGGACGGAGGCGTAGGCAATGTCGAACGTGAAGCCTTCGTGTTTGAGGAGTTCACCGGCGGCTTTGGCTTCGGTGCGGCCTTTGTCGCTGAGTTCGACGTCGGTCCATCCGGTGAATCGGTTTTCTTTATTCCAGGTGCTTTCGCCGTGGCGGATGAGAACGAGTTTATACATGGGATTATTGCAAAAGCTGTGAAAGATGTTTATACAAATGGCCGCCCGGAGTTGGCAAGGCGCGCGTCGAAATGATTTTTAAAACCCTGACATTGAACATCCAGAACGGGCAGCCTTGGAATGAGGCGTCGCCGGATTGCGATGAGGTAGATATCGAGCGGACGGTCGCATTTCTGCGCGAGCAGGATGCCGACGTGATCTTTTTGCAGGAGGTCGAGCGGGGTTACGACGGGGGTGAGCAGGTGGAGCCGCCGCCGAATTACGCGAAGTTGAAAGCGGCGATGATGGGCTATGACTCGGTGTTTGGGTATCCGTTGAAGAACGATCTGGAGCTACCTTTTGGCCTCGGGCTCGCGATTTTCAGTAAGACCAAGTTGCGCGACGTGACTCGGGTGGATTTGCCGGCGGCGGATGTGGAGTTCGAGTTCGACGGGAGGAAGCGAAAGCCGTCATCGAGGTTGTTGTTGACGGCGGCGACGGTTTATAATGGGCGGGCGGTGCGGTTGATGAACACACATTTGCAGGCCTATTTTATGATTGGGGCGTCGAGTGCGGAGCATTCGGGGCAGAGGGATGCGGTCGAGGCGGCGTTGAGGGATGCGGCAGAGCCGACGGTGCTGGCCGGCGACTTTAACTGCTTGGCTGAGGAGCGTGTCGTGGAGCAGTTTGAGGCTACCGGTTTTCGTGCGGTGCAAAAAACGGAGATCACGTGGCGGCGGATGCCTTATGTGCTGGATCATATTTTTTATAATGGGGCACTCCGACTGGAACGTAGTGAGGTGATACCGACGCTGGCCTCTGATCATCACGCGGTGCGGGCAGAGTTTTCGTTTGTCTGAGAATTTCCCGTGAAGCTGATTTCTTGGAATGTCAACGGGGTGCGGTCGATTCTTGGGAAGGGATTGCCCGAGTATCTGAAGGCAAGCGACGCGGATGTGATTTGCCTCCAGGAGACGAAGGCGCGGCCAGAGCAGGTCGAACATGATTTCGCGGGTTATGAGGTGTTTTGGAATGCGGCGGCGCGGCCCGGGTATTCCGGCACGGCGATTCTCACGCGGAGGAAACCGTTGTCCGTCGCGCTCGGGTTGGGCCGTCCTGAACACGACGGCGAGGGGCGAGTGATCACGGCGGAGTTTGCGGACTTTTTTCTCGTGAATGTTTACACACCGAATTCGCA
>JBBRHN010000227.1:0-4713 GCA_038222685.1 Chthoniobacterales bacterium
GAAAAACAAAACAACCGGTTTCAAGCCGCCCACCATAGCGTCGAGGCTGCGTTTGCCAAGCCGCGACAAACACTTGCAGCTTGCGGTCGGGGCAAGGATCGTCCTCATTGATCCCATGCCGGATCTCGCCGAGCCCCAACCAAATATTTTCCGCAGATGCTGGCAGTTTCTGGCGTCGCTCGTGCGGCGTTTGCTCGACCTCAAAGACAAACCCCACGCCATCGCCGGCGGCGTGGCCATCGGGATGTTCATTGGCTTCACGCCCCTCTTCGGCATCAAGACACTCCTCTGCCTCGGCCTCGCGCTGGCCTTGCGCTGCAACCCCATTGCCGCCGTCGTCGCTGTCTCGCTCCACGACGTCGTCACCCCGATCTGGCCCGTGCTCTTGCTGCTCGAATACCAAATCGGGTTCTGGGTTCTCAGTTCCCCGCACCACCTCCCGCCATCACTCGAACACCACCACTTCCATATCGCCGAAATGATGACTTGGAAAACCTTCTCGACCGTCGGACTCCCCATCCTCGTCGGCTCGCTTTTCCTTGCCGTTCCCGCCGCCGCTTTGTCCTATGTCGGCATGCTGGCTTTTCTCAAACGTCGCGAAGCCAAACGCGCGGCTGCGCAGGGCGACTGAAACCATGTCGCGCTGGCTCAACATCGGCTTGGCGGTTTGGACGCTCACCGGCCTTGCTCTGCTCTTCGTCGAGCCAGCGAAATTCGGTTGGTGGAGTCCAGCTTGGATTCTTCTGTTTTTAATCTCCGCGTATGCGGGGCTCGCCACGCGATTCGGCATTGGGGCGGCGCGCATCTCGGCAGGCGCGGTCATTGTCGGGTTCGCCATTGTGCTCGCGCTTGGTGCCGCGACCGGCTGGCCGACCGGGCCCGTCCGATTTACGGAGAACTCCGGCCCCCGCATCGCAGGTCTTTTGCCGGCACTGCTCCCGATCTTCGCCTTTGCGCTCCTGACGATCTCGCATCAAGCCTGCTCGGTTTGGCTCCCCTCCGCAAGCCGACCCATCCTCTGCGCAGCCTCGGCGTCCGTTTTTCTCGCCACGCTAGCCAACGGCGTCGCGTTTCTGGCAGGTAACCGCTTGTGGTGGTTGTGGAATCCCTGGAACGCCACTGCCGGCCCCCTCACCGCACTCGGCGCACTCCTCAGCCTCGGCGTCGTCGCCTTCGGCCTCGCGTTTGTTTTCCCGCCCGATACGCGCCTCAAAACCAGCAGCCGCACATCCGCAGCCCTCCCTCTCGCCGCGACGAACGTGCTGTTCGTTGCGGCCACTTTTCTCTTTGCTCTTCGAGGATCATGACACGAGCGATCTTCGACTATTTGCGCAGCCGCCTCGGAGGAGAACCCGAACTCCAACCGCAAGACCGCCGCATGGCCAAACGCTGGGTCAAGGAACGCCTTAAAAAAATCTATCCCGACCTCCGCCTCGATCCCATCGCGCTCGAAAAAGCTTACCAGGATCTCGGCCTCGAACCCCACGCCGGCAGCGGAAAGGGCGGGGCCACGGTTTTTGAAATCACCCTGCCGGAGAGCCATCGATGACCATCGCCTTCGCCATCCTCATCGTCATCCTCGCCGCCTCCGGCTTCTGGCTGCTGCTGACTTTCAACCGCCTCGTCCGCGTCCGCAACGAGCAGGCCGAAGCTTGGAGCGGCGTTGACGTCCAACTCAAAAAACGCAGCGACCTCGTGCCTCCGCTCGTCGAATGCGTGCGCGGTTACACGACCCACGAAGCATCCACCTTCAACTCGGTCACCCTTGCGCGAAACCAAACCGATCTCGTGCAAACCATGCGGAGCCTCATCGCCCTCGCCGAAAGTTACCCCGAACTCAAAGCCGCCGAAAACTTTCGCCAACTCACCGCACAACTCGTCGCCATCGAAGACGACCTTCAGTTTGCACGCCGCTACTACAACGGCACCGTGCGCGATTTTCGCAACCTCGCGGAATCCTTCCCATCCAATCTCGTCGCTTCCGCCTTTCAATTCCAACCGCGCGAGTTCTTCGAAGTCGAATCCGTCATCGAGCGCGCAAATCCTAAAGTCGACTTGTGAAAATCCGCCTGGTCGCGCTTTTCCTCCTGCTCGCCACCACGACGCCCCTCGCTCGCGCCGCCGAGGTCATCACGGATTTCGCAAGTCAGATCGAGATCAAACCAAACGGCGACATCGTGGTCACCGAGACGATTCAAATCGATGTCGAGGGGATCGAGATCAAGCGCGGCATCTACCGCGACCTGCCCACCATTTTCCAAGGCCCGCAAGGACTCCGGCAAGAAGTGCCCTTCAACGTCCTCAGCGTGAGCCGGAACGGCGTGAACGAACCTTGGCACGCAAAATCGCTCTCCAACGGAATCCGCATCTACATCGGCGACGCCAGCGTCCTCCTGCCTCACGTCCCCACCACTTACACGATCAAGTATCAGAGCAGCGGACAGCTCGGATTTTTTGCCGCCTTCGACGAACTCTACTGGAATGTCACAGGTAACGGCTGGGCGTTTCCTATTTTGCAAGCCTCCGTCTGCGTGGACTTACCGCCCGGAGCACCCGTTCGCTCCGCGGAAGCCTACACTGGCCGCCATGGAGAAAAAAACACAGCCTACCGCTCGCTCGACCGCCCGACCTGCGACATCGCTCTCGCCACAGTCGCTACACTCAGCCCCGAGGAAGGCTTCACTATTGCCGTCACGTGGCCAAAGGGATTTGTCACCCCTCCCACACCGAGCGAAAAAGCCGTTTCGCTCGTTAAGTCCAACTCCGGCCTCGCACTCGGTTTTATCGGCCTCGCCATTGCCGCTGCTTACTTCATCGGCGCGTGGGTTGCCGTCGGACGCGACCCCGAACGCGGAACCATTATTCCACTCTACTCACCACCCGAGGGAATGGCCCCGCAAGACGTGCGCTATCTCAATGGACTCGGAACTTGCGACCAAACCAGCTTCGCCGCCGCCGTCATGGATCTCGCCGTTAAACGAGCACTCACCATAACAAAAAACAAAGCCGGCAACTACGTGCTGACGAAGCAGTCCGCCGCAGACGACGATCTCCTCGCTACCGCAATCTTCAAAGACAGCTCCCCGCTCGAACTCGTTTCGCGCAATTACGCCACCCTCCAATCCGCCCGCAAAGAACTCCTCCGCCTCGTCAAGTCGGGCAACTCGACGCTCTTCTCGAAAAATACGAGTTTTTGGTTCATCGGCCTCCTCATTACCTTGATCCCGCTCGGCGTCTCCATCCTCTCAGCCAAAGACACTGCCACCGCGCTCTTCCTCCTCCTCTGGCTCTCCATCTGGAGCCTCGGCTGCGCAGCGATCGCCACGCAAATCCTTGCCAAGTGGCGTTCCGGACAAGTCCTCGCCGCCATCCCCCTTACGCTTTTCGGACTCCCCTTTTTCGCCGGTTGGATCTTCGGCATGTTCATCCTCGTCATGGCCTCGTCACTCTGGGTTTGCGGAATCTACGTTGCCGGCATCACGCTCTGCATCGTCTTCCAATACCTCCTCAAACGCCCCACCACCGCAGGCCAAAAAGTCCGCGATGACATCGCCGGATTCCGCCGCTACCTCGCCGTCGCCGAAGCAGATCGACTCAATCTCGAAAATCCCCCCGAGCGCACGCCCGAACTCTTCGAGAAATTCCTCCCCTACGCCCTCGCCCTCGGCGTCGATCAACAATGGTCACGCCAATTCAGCGACGTCTTCGGCTCAATCAACGCGCCCGAATCCTCTCGCTCAACTGCCATGCCCTTATTCATCAGCGGCACCGCATTCTCCACAGCCTTGAGCTCCGCCCTCGTCTCCGCCGTCTCATCCGCATCCACCGCCCCGGGCTCCAGCTCCGGCAGCGGCGGCGGAGGCTCCTCAGGCGGCGGGGGAGGTGGCGGCGGCGGCGGCGGTTGGTAAACTAGTCAGCAAATCAACGAACGTCAGCCTGAGCCCAATGCCCGGGCACCCAGACCCTGCGGCCGCTCGCATCGCGGCCATAAGCGCCTTCGACCCAAACATCCTGCGTGCCATACTGCTGGTATCCCTGCGGCCCGCTCGGCCCGTCGACATACTGCGCATCGTTCTGTCGCGGCCCACGATCCAAAGCGTCAAAAAGAGCCCGACCAAGCGGATCAATCGGACGAAACCGACCCTCCGCATTCACACATCCGACAAATGTCGAAACGATAAGCACGACACCAACCACCCGGAGGACAAATAACTTCATTCGGGCATCTTGCCTCATCTCCGAGAGAAATCAATGCGGCGTCGGCCCAGGAATTCTGTCAATTCTGTCCAAAAGCGTTACAGGGATTATCGCGGCTGCGCCGCGATCTGCGAGTTTGGCTTCGCCTTGTGGTTTTGCGCTATCGCGCTGGCAGTCGAACTTCGTTCTCATCCCCGGATTCTCCTTTTGATTCTCCTTCGGAGAATTGGTGGAGGTATGGGGATTATCGCGGCTGCGCCGCGCTCTGCGGGTTTGGCTTCGCTAGTAGTTTGCGCTATCGCGCGGGCAGTCGAACTTCGTTCTCATCCCCGGATTCTCCTTTTGATTCTCCTTCGGAGAATTGGTGGAGGTATGGGGATTCGAACCCCAGACCTTCTCATTGCGAACGAGACGCTCTACCAACTGAGCTATACCCCCACTTTTGCATCAAAGCCGGGTGGACTTTGGTGACTTGCAATTATGCTTTGGCGGGAATGTGAGGCAAGCAGATTAAAC
>JBBRHN010000228.1:0-4704 GCA_038222685.1 Chthoniobacterales bacterium
GCGCCTCCTTGCCATCGCCGCGAAGATTGCACGCTTGAACCGGTAATATTGGCTGCCGCCGAGCCTCATCCAAAGCGCGTCGCGGAGGGGACGCCAGCGGATCCCGTAGCCGCGTTGCATTTGACGGGCCTCGTCCCATGCGGGCACGAGTTGCGTCCACGTCTTGGCGTCGGCGTGGAGGCGGCTCGAGGCCAGCGGCTCCGCGATGTAGTGCCAGCGGGTTTCGCAGCAAATCCGAAGCCAAAACTCGTGATCCATGCAGAACCTCAGACCGTCATCAAAGAGCCCAAACCGTTCATTCACCGCGCGCCTCCAAAATACGGACGGCTGGATGAGGAAATTTCCCCGCCTCAATCGCGCCGCCGAGAAGTCACCGGCGTGCTTCCGGCGTTTCCACCCCGCCTCTAAAAAATACCCGTCCCCATAAACCACATCCGCGGCCGGATTCTCCGCAAACGCCCTCGACACCAACTTCAGCGCGTTGGGCTCGAGCACGTCATCCGCACAGAGATAACAAACATATTCCCCGCGCGCGATCCGCAGGCCTTGGTTGATCGCATCCGTCTGGCCTTTGTCCGGAGCGGACTCCCACTCGACGTCGGATGCCGTGCGGAGCACGTCGAGCGTCTCATCGCTACTCCCGCCATCTCTCACAATGTGCTGCACATCCGCGTTGGCGCACGCAGCCGCCCGGCGAACGGACTCCAGGCATTCGCCGAGAAATCGGCCCTGGTTGAGCGAAGGTGTGATTACCGAGAACGCTGGCATGGCAAGATTTCGTTGAACAATTGCTCGTATGCGCCCAATACGGCGTTCCAACTAAAAGTTTCCTCGGCCCGTTGATACGCCAATGCGCCGAGTTTTTCGCAGTGCTCCGGGTTGGCCGAGAGAAACTCCAACCGTTCCGTGAGCGCCGCCGCTCCGCCATCGGGATCAAAAGGCTCCGCCGCCTCGCTCAGCACCTCGCGCGTTGCAGGGCTGTCTTTGTAGAGAATCGCTTTGCCCATCGCCATTTGATCCAGCAGCACCAGGCGAGTCGCTTCGATGGCCGCCGGCATGACAAAAAACAACGCGTTTTGACTCAGCTCGACATAAGCATCGCCAAACCGTGCTCCGGTGAAAATCACGCGTTCGTCGGCCAGCGATTGCAGGCGTTTGAAATAGGCGTGCTCATAGTGGTGCTCGCCCGTGATCACCAGCCGGAGGGGCCCGCGATACGCCCTCCAAGCTTCCAGCAACAAATCCGCCTCGTTCTCAGGGCTCAGCCGCGACACGTGCAAAGCGTAGCCACCCGGCACGATCCCCCACTTCTCCAATTCCCCTGCCCGCGTCTTCCCCGGCCGAAGCTGGCAGCCATACGAAATATAGTCCGGCGTCACCCCGTAGTCCCGTTCATATCGACTGACGATCTCCCGGTTGTCCGCGATAATGCGATCCGCGAGCACGCTGGCCCACGACTCGCTCAACTTCAGCCACTGGCGTCCGAACGTTCCCCATTTGGCCCGCCGAAAATCCGCGCCGTCCACATTGATAATAACTTTCAACCCGCATCGCCGCAGCAGCGCGGCAAGAATGGAATTCCCGACGCCGCACAGATAAATTAAATCATATCCGCGGAAAATCGCGTCGATCGAACTGATCGTCGTGTGCACAATCGTCTCCAAGCTTTTCGTCGGAATCGTAGGCAACGTGATCGTTCGCATTCCGTTGTATTCGGACTCGGCCGCCGCGAAGCGCGGAAATCGATTGTAAACCGTTACATCGAATCCCCGCTCCGCCAAGCGGCTGCCGAGCTCCTCTACCACCACTTCGAAGCCGGAGTATCTTGCCGGCACACCTCGCGAACCCAAAAACGCGATACGCAGTTTTTTCGATGGCGCCCGCGGAGTTCCCAGCACGGAGTCGCGCGCGAGGTAATACAGAAAAAGGCTGTTGTATTGCAGATAACGTGGCCAAAGGCGACTTGGCTCCTGCGTGAGACGATACGCCCATGTCAGCCCGTTACGCTGCATCCAAACGGGCGCAAAAGGACGGTTGCCAGCGAGGAGTTCAAATGCATCGCCGACGGCAAAAAATACACTGCGCGAGTAGCGGCGCTGATTGCGAATGATCCAGCGTTCCTGCCGCTCGCCGCCGAGCGCAACCCAAACGAAATCCGCTCCGCTCTCTGCAATGCGCTGCGCAAACCCCGCTTCCTCGTCTTCCGTCCAATCGCGGAAAGGCGGCGAAATTGCCGCGACGATTTCGATGTCCGGCTGCAAGGTGCGCATTTCCGCAGAGAGTCGGCGCAGGCAATCCTCCGACCCCCCGAAAAACGCGTGCCGATACGGACGCGGCGTGTGGCGAATGATGTGCCGCATGAGATAGGGGCCGTAAACACGATCCTTTAACCCCGCGCCCTTGCGGTTCAACTGCCACACCAGCGGATATCCGTCGGGCAGCACCAAATCGAACGCCCGCATGACTTCACCAAATGTCGGATCGTGCCTCGCCAGTGAGACGATGTGCGTGTTCGATGCAGAGACCGCCGCCGGTGCGCCCTGCGCGGCCAAGCGTTTCACCTCCTCCAAAGCAGAATCATACGTCGCGCAATGAACGGGAGTTCCGAGGATCGGGAGGCTGCGCATCATGGTGAAAGACCGATTTCCTTGGCCATAAGTCAACCCCGGACTTTTCCCGCGCGGCGGCGCACACGCAACTTCTCCCCGCTGGCATGGCCCGCCGGATGCCCCCGGACGGCACCGTGCCACAAACAGGAAACCGCATCCCGCGCCGTCTCGACCCGGAATCCATGCGACCGGAAAAACCGTCGAAAATTTCCCGCGAGGTAGCCCGCCATGTGATTAGCTTGAGGGCCGTGAAAGGACAGATACGAGAGATTTTGAAGGAGGGCGCAGAATTTCAAATAGTCCGCATCCTTCGCTTTTTCGTGGCTCGTTGCTTGCGGCGGCAAGTGAGCGACGACCGCGCGGCAGGTAAAATATCCGATCCCCTCGCCGGCAATGCGCATCGAATACTCTAAGTCCTCGCCAAGCATCCAAAAGTCTCCGCGATGCAGCCCGATTTTTTCGATCACCGCCCGGGTCACTAACAGGCACGCGCCCGTCGCCCAGCTGAAACGCAGCGGCGCGTCGCCGAGCAGCCGGAACGCGTCGGCGGGCGTGACGGCCTCGCGAATTTTCGTCCGGAGCGCGCGCTCATCAGGCTCGGGAAACGCCCACAGTTTGCCCTCTGCATCGCTCAACAGAGGTGCAATTGCCCCGGCTTGCACTCTTCCCATTTCCGATAAAAGCGTCCCCAAAGCGTCGGGAGGAATTACGACATCATCGTCTAAAAACCAAACCGCCTCGACCTCCTCGCCAAACTCTGCCTGCGCGTGCCTCGCCCCGTTCGCCCAACCGGCACCGGGCCCGGGATTCGTTGCGTCCTCGATCACACGCAAGTCCAGACGCCGCCCCGCCAGCGCAGTCCGCACCGTGTCAGCAGCCTCATGATCCACAATCACACAGCCAAACAACGCCACCTCCGACGTCTCGAGGCTCTCCACGAGCCGCATCAACTCCGCAGGCCGCCGATACGTGACCACGACCGCAACGACGCCACTCATTGCGCATTCCATTCGCGTAACGTCATATCGAGGGACTCATGCACCTCGCGAATCGGAATGCCCACTGCGGCCAATTTTTCCGAACGCAAAACACAGCTCGCCCGAAACACACGTCCCGGCATCGCCAAGAAATCCTCCTCGCCGCTGAAATAAGAAAACGCCTTCGTGCAAATTCCATGCCGATGCAACGCCTCGGCCACCTCGCTGGTGAGAATCGACCCCGGATTCGTCACGTTATAAATCCCATCCGGCACGTTGCGCACGAGCGTCTCAACGGCCGCCGCCGCGAATTCACGGCGGTGCGAAATCGAGTTCCGCACCTCGAGCAAACGCTCGTATTTCATCAGCTTGGTCAGGTAATTCCGCTCGCTATCCACCTCGTCAAACGGTATCCGCATCCGCCAAACCTTCACTCCCGGCAGGCCGCTCAACAACGTTTCGGCCATCCATTTCGTTCGGGCATACCAGCCGGCCCGCGCATCAGTGCGGGCGAATTCCGGCTCGTCTTCCTCGGAAAACCCCGAGCCATCCGCTCGCGCGCCATTGAAGATGCAGCCCGATGAAACGTGGCCCCACGGAATCCCCATGCCGCCGAGCACCTCGGCCAAAACACCCGGAACGACCGTGTTAGCTTGCAGACACCGCCAGCGCTCGCGTTCAGTGCCGTCGATGTTTGGGCGCCCCGTGAAACCCACCGCGTTGATGACAAATTCGACGCGTTTTCCGGCAAACCAGGCCGCGACGGCATCTTTCGACGTCAAGTCCAGATCCGCATGCGTCGGCGCGCCAAACTCCATGCCCTGCCGCTGCAAATATTCTGCGAACGCACTTCCCACATAGCCTGTGGCACCCAGCAAGACGATCATCAGCAAACCCCTATCAGCACGGAATATTCCCCGCCATTGTTTTGTGGACGCCATTTTCGGCTTCGACATCTGGCCCGCCATCCTCTAGAGCTTTTCTCATGGTCACGAAGTTCCTCCACACGCGCTATCGAGTCGCCGATCTCGAACGCACAATTTCTTTCTACACAGACGTCCTCGGTCTCGAAGAAGTCCGCCGCAGCGTGAGCGGGCGCGGGTCGCACCTCGTCTTCC
>JBBRHN010000229.1:0-4702 GCA_038222685.1 Chthoniobacterales bacterium
TGTGAACGCGGAAAAGGAGTGGGGATGGTATTGGCTATTTCCGGCAGATAACTTATCGGAGGATCCGTGGACGAAGAAGATTCGGCGGCACCATATGGGGGAAAATGGGGTTCAGCAATTGGTGAAGCGTTGCGCGATGAGGGTGGGGCTGACGAAGCCGGTGAGCCCGCACACGCTGCGGCATTCGTTTGCTACGCATCTGCTGGAGTCCGGGGCTGACATTCGCACGGTGCAGGAGTTACTCGGGCACAGTGATGTTTCAACGACGATGATATATTGACGCGTTCACTCCCGTTCATCTTGCCCTTCGGGTTCGGCTTACGCCGAATCCCCGCGCGCCTTCCCGACGCGCTTGGGTCGCACGTCATGGGGCGCCCCGGGATTGTGGCGGCGTCGCCGCTGGATCGTTGACCAGCAGATGTTCCGGTCTAGGTTGACTTGCGCCGTCCACGGCGTCGCGCCCTTCGGGCTGCCTGCGGCAGTCGACCCCGAGCCTTCCCATGCTCCGGTGTTCGCATCTGCTGGAGGCCGGGGCGGACATTTTCCGCTTCAGCGCCCCCGCGCTTTGCGCCCTTCGGGCTGGCTGCCGCAGGCTGTCTCGCTGCTTCCCCGCTGCTCGGCTGGACGGGGCAGGAGTTGCTGGGACATTCGGACGTCAGCATAACGATGATCTATCTGATGCGGTCACTGGGGTTCATCTGACCCTCCGGGTTGGGCCTAGGCAGAATCCCCTCATGCTTTCCCGGAGTTTTGACAGAATCGAAGCGAAGCGGAGAACGACGACCGGAGGTAGCCTTGGCGGGGAGAGCAAAGCGAATCAATCAACAGAATTGGCAAAATTTTTGGAAAATGGGGGCACTTTGAGAGAGCAGGAGCGACATCGAAGACAGACGACAGCGGGTCAATTTTTGCAATTGGAACGAGTTTTCAGCTGTCGAGCCTCAAGGGAGTATCGGAAAAGTCGCAATTTGGAATTCTGCGATCCGCAGCACGAAATGGCGAGAAGCTGCCGCCTATGGTCGTTTGCGAGCGGCGCCCGGCCATGCGATGCGTTCATTTTCCGGACAGCTTTTGAACGTGGTTGATGGTGCGGCCAACGGAGAGGAGAATCAATGGGATTTTTTTCGGGGGCAGATTTAAAATTGTAATTTTGAATCGATTTTCAGGGAGAATGCGGAATTCGAAATGGGCGCTTGGTTTGGCGAAGGGGGCAATGGGGTGGTGGGCAGGCGTTGAGAAAATGACAGGGAACAGAAGTTTCGTAATCGCCTGGTGCGTTGCGTGTTCTCCGCACGGGTGGGGGAACAGTGGTGCAACTCACGTTGGGGTTGCTTCTTGTTTTTCCCGAGTCAGGCAAGGATTGGCGGACGCTCATTCCTAACCCTGAGTTTTCTGATCAAACGGCCCTGCCGTTTTCATTCTGTGATCCTAAAAAGATGTTGAGGGTTCACTGTTGGATGTGTGAGCGGCGAAAAAATTCTTTAATCGGAATTCCGGAAGGATTTCCGGCGGAGTCGGGGATGGGAATGACGTTCATGAAAACGCCAAAGCAGCCTGAGGAAGAGAGTGCACGCGGCGAACGTCAGTCCGACGGGATTCTGAGCGGCATCTCGAAGAGTAGCCACTGACGTTCGCGTTCGCCGCCTGCGATTTCGCAGTTTTTGAGGATTTCGGTATTGTTGTCCTCCATCCAGCCGAGGGCGGCGTTGGCGTAGCGTTCTTGGGCGCGGACAAATTGTTCGTGGATAAGCCACGCGTGGAGGCCGCGGTCGCGGCAGGCGGGGACGACGCCGAGGACGGTCTGACGGCAGGAGTTGATGCGGTGGGTTTTCATTAACCAAAAAATGAGCGGGAGACGGAGCCAGTGGGGTGTTGATTTTGTGCGGATCAGGATTTCGTTGAAATTCGGCAGCGTGATGGCGACGCCGGCGTCGATACCGTCCATTTCGGCGATGAGGAGGAGCTTGGGATCGGCGATGGCGCGGATGTCGTCGGCGGCGGCCATGAGGTCTTCCATGGAAATCGGGACGAAGCCCCAGTTGCGTTCGAGCGTGGAATTGTAGACGTCGCGGACGATGGCGAGTTCGGCCTCAAGGTTGCCGATGTCCATGGTGCGTATTTTTAAGCGGGAGCGCGCGGCGATGCGGTTGACGATTCTGGCGAGCCGCTCAGGTTGGGCTGCACGATGCAAGGGGATGTTGAGGCCGTGCAGAGTGCGGACGGCAAGGAGTCCGACGGAGGCGAGAAGCGCGGGGTAGTAGTCGGGATTCCAAGTGAGGCCAATGACGGGAGGGAGATCGAAGCGACTGATCAGCAGGCCGCATTCGTCGTTGATGCTGGGGTTGTAGGGGCCGCGAAGGGAGGTGAGGCCGTTTTCGCGAAGAACGGCGGACGCTTTTTCGAACAGGGCGCGAGTGGTGGCGGGATCGTTCTCGCATTCGAAAAAACCGAAGAAGCCGGTCTCGTCCTTGTAGAGCCCGTTGTGTGAACGGTTGACGATTGCGGCGATGCGGCCGACGACGCGGTGGCCTCGTGTCGCGATGAATGGGTGAATGGTGCCGTGGCGTTTGTGGAAGGCGGAGGCGGGCGAGAGATACTTCGCAACGCTTCCGGGGAAAGGCGGAACGAAGGCCGGGACGGCGCGGTGCAGGTCTTCAGCGACGCGTTCGAATTTGATCCACTCTGCTTTGGACTGGCACGGCAGAATGGCGACAGGAGAGTTCATAGGTGACGAGCCCGCGCTAGGAGCCGAATTTTTGGCGTAGCCAGCGGAGGGGGAATCGGTCGCCGGGGCAGTCGGTGGGTTTGGGATTGATTTCTTTGTGGCCTTTGACGATGGCCTGCTTGCCTTTGATTTTGCCGACGCGTCCGCGGTGGTTGGGGATGTGTGCGTCGAGGGCGGCGTGTTGGGCGGGGGTGGGTTGGTCGCGGTTGAGGTCGCCAACGAGGCAGATGCCGAGCGAGATGTCGTTGAGGTAATCGCTGGCAACATGGCCACCATTGATCTGGCGGGTCCAGCGATTGCCGATTTCGATTTCGCCGTTGCCCGAGGAGTTGCCGTTACCGATGACAAAGTGGTAGGCGAGGCCATTTTGCATTTTGCGAACGCGGCGGTGGTAAACGTCGAAGACGCGCGCGTTGCCCTGTCGCGTGCCGCTGTTGTGGATGATGATGTATTTCCAGCGTCCGCGCTTGACTGGAGCGGAGTCGATGGCTTTCCGCGTCGCCGGAGAGAGGTATAGCCAGCGTTTGAAGAGTCCGCCGAAGCTCAGGCGTGGCGGGGGTTAGATGCCTTGGTCTTCCTCAAGTCCGGATTTCTCGATGCGAATCGGAGCATCGAGTTGGCGGCCTTCCGGTGTTTTTCCTTTCGGAATCTGCACGGGGCTAGCGGCCGGGCTTGGTGGCGGAGTTTCCGGCGTCGGTTTGGCAGCGGGTGCGGGGGATGATTTCGTTTTGGGCGCGACCTCGTCTGGAAGTCGAATGAAATCCTCGTTGTCCGGCGTCGATTTGGGTGTGGCCTTTACTTTTGGAGGGGGAGTCGGCTCGGGCGTCTCGCGCGGGGTGGATTTGGGAGAAGGGCGTGGCGTCGCGCGGGATTCGTCTGGCGTCGCGCGAGGCTTTGGGGTCGGCTCGGCGGAGGTGTCTGGCGCGTCCGGTTCGGGTGTGGGGCGCGCTCGCGGCGTGGGTTCGGGCGTTGTGGCCGGACGCGGTTTCGGTCGCGGGGTGGCGGAGGGCGAGGCTTTTTGCACGGGCCTGATGTCTTCTCGTGATTGGAGAAAAAGCCGTCGCTTCTCCTCGTCGCTCATCTGTCCTCGAAGCAGTGCCGTGGATCCAACGAGAGTCCAAACGGCCATCGCCACGATGAGACACCTTTGATTCCGCACGCCGCATCGTAGCAGACGAGTGTGCGGGATCAAGAATCGTGGTGCAAAATATTCGCCGCTCGAGACATCTAAATCCATCGCCCCTGACGGGCGAATAAATGAGGGGTTGAGTCAAGAGGCGAAGCTTCCGCAAATCCGCTTACTCATTTTATCATGCGATAGTGCTCTATAGTGGCCCCCTAGTCATTGGACGGCCGTAGAAGATTGTCGTAGAATTATCGGCGCACGATCATAGCAATAACAAATCCGACAGCAGCGGCGATCCCCACTGCCTGGAGAGGTTTCTCGCGGATGAATTGCTCGGTGTCGCTTTGGACGATTTGCGCGCGGTCCTTGACTTCATCGGCCTTAAAATTGATCTGCGTGCGGATATCGGAAGCCGTGGCTCTAGCCGCTTCGCCCAAATCTTTTGCGGCCTGACCGAGGTGCTCTTTGCCGGTGGAGATGGCTTGCCGCGCCTGAGTGCGGCTCGTCTCGATAACTTCTTTCGCGGCGGCAGCGGTAGTGTCCAGAGCTGCTCGCGCGTGGGCAGTGCCGCTTTCGAGCTTTTCTTCAGCGAGAGTCGATTCGTCGTATTGTGTGGTTGACATAATTTATCTTTGTTTAGTTAGGTGTTCAGGATTGGGTTGGGGGAGTTCGCTCAAAGGCGCAAACTGAACCCATCTCGAGGAAATCGAAGCTCGTTGCGAGCGTGGATGCATTCCCCGGGAAAGTTTGCGTGACACGTCCGACGACGACTTCCCAAACGAATCTAAGGGTTCGTCAGCAGTTGACGGCGCATTCATGAAAAAACCGAACCCCTCGCGCAAATGGCTTCG
>JBBRHN010000230.1:0-4692 GCA_038222685.1 Chthoniobacterales bacterium
TTTGCGAGCATCAAAGTCCAGCGCATACCAGTTTTGGCCCGGCGCCCGGCGTTTTGACATCGGGTAGAAACACATAACCGGCCAATCGGGGAGATTGGGTTCGAGGCGGTCTTTCAAATATTTAGTGATCCGCGTTCGGAAAGCTTCCATTTTTTCCGCGTGCTCCGCCGATCCGGCTGCGAGTTTTTCCTCCACGACAAGCGTCTGCGCATACTCCTCATCGCTCATCGTGTATTCGCTTCGCTCGGTCATCGAGAGCCAGCTGAAGACCGGCGACAAAACATCGGGTCCGAGCGAGAGCGCGAGTCGTTTGGAGAACGCATCGGCGGTTTGCAAATCCGGCGTGACAAGCATAAATCCCAAATCGGCTTTGGGCGTGACCATGCTGAAGACAAGCAACTGCGTGGCAGGCGTCGCGCGAACATCTTGCACGATTTCCGCGAGGTTGGTCTTCGCCTCAATCCGCGCCTCTTGATCCATCACGTCCCACAGCGAGTGCTCGACGCGGAAGAAAAGATGAATGACATGACGGCCCTCGGTCGGGAGAATTTCGTTGGTGGTTTCCATGTGCGGTGAAAATATGGCTCTGTTACTTAAAAAACGATTGCAATCTGGGGCTGGGCAGACAATTTACAACCATGGCCGACGCAGCAAATAAATACAGCGATAACGTAGCAGGTAAATTCTACGTGGACGATCAGTGCATTGATTGCGATCTCTGCCGTGAGACGGCCCCAGCAAATTTCACGCGCAACGACGACGGCGGGCACAGTTACGTTTTCAAGCAGGCGGAGACTCCCGAAGAGGAGGCGCTCTGCAAAGAAGCGATGGAAGGCTGCCCGGTCGAGGCGATCGGCCAGGACGGTTAGTTCCATCCGCGCCGCGAGGTCGGCGTCGTTTCCCATGTCCTCCGAGTCCTTCCGCAAGCAGGTGATTGCCGATTGGCGCGGCCTTCCCGAGCCGCCAGCCAAGCCCGAGCGTTGTTTTTCTGTCGCGCACCTGCTCGAAAAAGTGATGCCGAAACTTGGCCTCAAGGATCGGTTGAGCGAGACGCAGATTTTTGACGCCTGGCGGGAAATCGTCGGTGACTTTCTCGCCCAACACTCGGTGCCGTCCGGCTTGAGCGGCGGCGTGCTCACCGTCCAAGTGCTCCAGCCGAGCGTGCGATACGAATTGGACCGCACCTGGAAGCCGCAGATTCTCTCCAAACTCCAAGCGCGCTTCGGCACGCGCATCGTGCGCGAGGTTCGGTTCCGACTCTGATCAGACGACGGCTTGCCGACGCCACTCGCCCGGCGACAATCCGGTTTCCGCTCGAAACGCCCGGCACAACGCGGCCGCCGATCCGAACCCGCTGAGAAACGCCACGCGTTCAAGCGGAAGCGAACTTTGCCGCAACAGAGAGCGCGCATGGCGCAGGCGCGTGGTCTGGAGCAGACGCCCGGGCGTTTCGCCAAAGCGTTCGCGGAACACGCGAGAGAAATGCTCCCGGCTGTAGCCGCACTCCGCCGCCACTTCCTTCACGCCGATGTTGCGACCCCGGTGGTGCTGCAAAAGTGTTCTCGCGCGGTCAAGGCGCGACGCGTGCGTCTGAGGAGCCTCCGCCGCCTCGCGGGCCAGCGACATCACAAATTGATACACCAACGCGCTCGCCTCCATTGGATCAGCGAAGTCCGATTTCTCGAAACGCTCGGCGCATTCCTGCATGAGCCCGAACGTCACAGACCGTTCACCCAGATGGATCACGCTCCCGTGGCGCCCGCGGAGGCCTTTCCAAAACGGGCCGAGACCCGACATCGTCATCCAAGAAAAAACCCATGGCGTCCCCCCCGGCGAGTCATACCAATAGCGGCTCCGGTCAGGATGCGAAAAGAGCATCACGCTCCCGCATGCGACGCGGTGTTCGCCGCTGGCATCCGCAAAGCGCCCCTCGCCGCTCCACACCCATTGAGCGACTTGCAGCGGCGTATGGTGTTTTCGGCGTGCGTTATCCCATCGGTAGGAAGCGTCGCGGACGATCTCCCGCGAGACCGCTGCGTCGAGTTGAATGGGAATCGCAAGCACTTGGCGAGATATCACATTTTATCAATTCCATGTCACGACTCAACAATTGCTTTTCCACGCGCGCAGGCAAATGCTGACACCCCGATGAAAAAATCCAAAGGTCACAGCGAACATACGAAAGCGGCCGACTCCCCCGTGTCTCTCCCCGGAAACTTCACCCGCCCCATCAAGGTCACGATGCTGGGAGCCGGCAGCGGATTCACTCCCCGCGTGCTGAACGACATCCTCCGCACGGATGGCTCGAAGGGCGGAACCATTGCGCTGGTCGACATTGACCGCTCGCGGCTCGCGACAATGAAAAAAGTCATCGAGAAGCTCATCGCGCAGCGCGGCGGAAACTGGGAGTTGCTCGCGTCGCCAGATCGCCGCACGGTCATGGCGGGATCGGATTACATCGTCAATTGCGTCGAAGTGAGCGGAGTGGAGTGCGTCCGATTCGACAACGACATTCCGGCGAAATACGGAGTCGATCAATGCATCGGAGACACGATTGGCGCAGGGGGGCTTTTCAAGGGCCTGCGGACTGTGCCAGTGTTTCTCGCTATCCTCCGCGACGCCGAGGAGCTGTGCCCCGATGTGATCGTGCTAAACTACACGAATCCGATGAGCATGCTCTGCTTGGCGGCTGGCCGCACCAGTCCGATCCAAGTCGTCGGCCTTTGCCACTCCGTGCAGGGAACGAGCCATTTGCTGGCCGATCGCGCCGGGATTTCCTACACAGAGATGGATTGGGAATGCGCGGGCATTAACCACCTCGCATGGTTCACAAAACTTCGCCACGGTGGAAAAGACCTCTATCCCAAACTCGAAAAACTCGCCGTGCGCGATCTCGATGGTGCAAAATCGGCAGACGATACCGACCTCGTCCGCAAGGCGATGATGCTCCACTTCGGCGCCTTTATTACCGAGTCGAGCGGACATCTCTCGGAGTACCTCCCGTGGTTTCGCAAACGCAAAGATTTGCTCAAACAATACGCGCGTCCACGGTATTGCGGAGAGTCCGGCTTCTATGTCAATAACTGGCCGACATGGCGCGCAAACGCCGACAAGGAGCGACTCGATCTTGTGGCCGGTCGCAAGGAAATGGATTGGGACCGGAGCTGGGAATACGCGAGCTGGATCATCGAAGCGCGCGAAAAAAACGTCCCATACCGGTTCCATGGTAACGTGATGAATTCGCTCGATGGTGGCGGACAACTCATCGGAAATCTCATGTCCGACGGTTGCGTGGAAGTCGCGTGTCTCGTCGATGGAAACGGAATTCAACCCACGCGCTACGGAAACCTTCCTCGCCAAATGGCCGCTGTCTGTGAGTCTAACATACGCTTCTTTGACCTTGCCGCCGAGGCCGCCATCGAACGCTGCGTCGAAACCGCCATCCACGCGCTGAGCCTCGATCCGCTCACGGCTGCGGTTTGCGGCCTCGACGAAATTCAGGACATGACGCTTGAGCTCTTCAAGGCCGAAAAAAAGTTTCTGCCAGGCTACCGTTAAGTCATACCGCTACCCGTCGCGGCCGAGCATCTCGCGCAGAGAAGCAAATTGCGCGGCGACGTCTTCGTCCGCGACGGGGCGGTTGACGATTTCCTCGTATTCCTCGGCCAGCACGCCCTCTCCCTCGATTTCCTTGAGAAACGGGCTTGGCCGGCAATACATTGCGCTCCCGAATTTCGTACGGTTGCGGCAATGCGTGATGGTGAGCGACTTCATGGCTCGAGTGATCCCGACATAAAAAAGGCGGCGCTCTTCATCGACAGTGCCCTCGGTTTTTGATCGCTCGTGCGGGAGCAGTCCGTCCTCTGCACCAATGAGAAACACGTGTGGAAACTCCAGCCCCTTGGCCGCGTGGAGCGTGATCAGCGTGACCCCCTTGGTTTCTTCTTTTTTGTCCTCTTCACGTTCGCGGTCGAGCATCATCTCGTCGAGAAAAGCCTGCATTCCGCCCTTGCGGCGGGTCTGGTGATCGGCGAGCGCGCGCAGAACCTCCTTTGCGCCGGCTTCGCGATTGAGCGTCTCCTCCGGCGTTTTGCAGGAACGTTTGAGGTCCTCGAAGTATCCCGAGGTGAGCAAAAACTGTGTGACAAGCTGCGCGGCGTCGGCCCCGGGCGTGAGAAGATGAATGCGCGTGACCTCCACCTCGCTAGCGAACTCACGAATGGCGGCGGCGGTTTTGCGCGAAACCTGCTCGGCGAAATCCGGATGCGTGAGAGCCTCAAAAAGGCTGGAGTGCGCATGCGAACTGCGTTCGAGGGCAAGCTCAACCGTCGCGGCACCGATGCCGCGCGGAGGGGTGTTGATGATGCGAAGGAGGGCAACGTCATCCGAAGGATTGAGCAGGCAGGTCATCGTTGCCAGCACGTCTTTCACCTCGCGCCGGTCAAAGAAACTTTTTCCCCCAACAAGGCGATACGGAATCCGGAGACTGCGGAGATTTTGCTCAAGCAAGCGCGATTGCGCGTTCATTCGGTAAATGATCGCGAACTGCTCCCAGGTCAGATTGGCGGTGGCGCGAAGGGCACCGATTTCGTTAACGACAAACTCGGCCTCTTTTTTGTCATCAGGCACGGCGACGACGTGAACGGGGTCACCGCCCTCTTGCGAACTCCAAAGATTTTTCCCGCGGCGGCG
>JBBRHN010000231.1:0-4674 GCA_038222685.1 Chthoniobacterales bacterium
CGAGCGCATCGGTAAAGGAGACGGCACATGCGTGCGGGTTTGGCGATTCGCCGGCATTCGTGCGCACGTTCAAGGCGGCGGCGGGCGTAACGCCAGCAGCTTTTCGCTCGCATTACTGGAGCACGGCCCGATTACGATGAGAGCGGTTGCCCTGAGCCGCCGAGAAAGTCCAGATCGAGCGCGATGCGGGCTTTTTTGCCTGAGGCGGACTCCACCTCGATGCCCGCATTTTTCGGCAGTGCTCGGACGGTGCGGACGATATCGAAGCCTTTCGGGATGGATCCGACGGCCATGATGTAGTTGACCGTTGTCGGGATTTGTTTGTCGAATGTCACCGCTGTCGGGATGCCTTGTTTGTTGAGTGCATTCGGGCGAATCGACTCAGCCGCGCCGTGGTGGAAATTTGCAGTGACTTCCTCGACGCCGATCACACCGCGGTGACGTCCGTTCCAGGGAGCGTAGTGGCGTCCGCCGTTGGAAATCCAAAAAATCGTCGAACGCAAGACGCGCGGATCTTTGAGCGCGATCCACACCCAGCCCTCGGACGCGACGGTCGCGGCGGTCCATGCGAACGGCATTGAGGCGTCGCCGCACATCATCACGAGATCTTCATACCCTTCGCGGGCTGGATACGTCGTGAGATCGGCTTTTCCACCATCGCTTCGCGGGACATTGGCAAGTGATGTGAAGATTGCGCCGGGTTGGAGGCAGGAGTAGGCGCCCTGCGCGGGCTGTTCGAATTCGCCGGGAAAAACCTGTCCATGTATGAATGAGCTCAGGCTCAGGCGCGCCATGCCCTCTCGCGGAAACTTGAGCATCGCGTGCTGGCCGACGGGGAGTGCTCCGTCCGCGCCCGAAACGACATGGCGTTGGTAAACGGCGGCGTGCCCATCGACCAATCGCACAAATTTGTCCACACGACCTCCACGTGCATTTAAGCGCAGCGAGGCGTGAAGCATTTGGTCGGTCGAGTCACTCTCGACTTTCCACCGTGCGTTTGCGGTCTCGCCGTGCGGGGGATACTTCAGCGTTCCAACCGCCGTCCCGTTGCCGCCGAATGGCATGCAGAAAAAATCGCCCCGCAATACTTGCAGGATCGGCGGCGTTGAGCTTGGAAGTTTTTCCCCGGCCCATGGCGCGACGGCCATCGGCGCGATCCGGCGAGTCCCGACTTGAAACTCCACAGGCCCCAGGTGTCCGCCTCGGATGGTGACTCCGACGGTTGTTGCCGAGCTCTTCAACACGGTCGTGTCTTCGCCAAGAATCTGTTTTGTCTTCATCGCCCGATGTTCGGCCTCGGCAACGCGCCCGCACAGAAAAAAAAGAGTTTGCCGCAACCGGTTCCCGCTCGGAGTATCTTCCCATGCGACTCCCCGCAATCCTCTGCAGCCTTCCATTGCTCGCGCTGCTCACTGGCTGTCCTGCGCCCAAGGCTCCCGTTGCAAAGCCGCCAGCTCTAGCCGTTTCCCCGGCACTGCCCGCGAATCAGCCCAACCTTTCAGCAGAGAAATTCGTCGGTGCGTGGGCAGCTTCAGATCAAAACGGGCAGATGTTCGATCTCGTGCTTTTCCCGAATGGCCAAGCCGTCACGACTCGTTCAAAAGGCACGTCCGGCGCGTTGGGCGAGCGCGGCTTTTGGCGAACGAACCCCCGGGGTGCCACCGCGTTTTTTGCAGACGGTTGGACCGATCATCTAGTCATTGAAGGTGATCGTATTCTTCACCAAGGCTACGCTGCGGATCGTTCACCGGGCGGCCCGCCGCCCAGCCAATCTCCCGCAGTTCGCGCCGATGGCGACAAGGCGGGCTTTGTCGGAGTTTGGCGTCTCAATAAAGAAGCCGACGGTAGCTACCTTTCCATTGTTCTCCAATCGTCGGGACGCGCTTTCAGCAACGTCAATGGAGAGGGCAAATGGGAACCAACGCCGGAGGGGGCCCGGTGCATTTGGCCCGATAGCTGGAACGACCTGATTTTTCGCTCTCCAGAGGGTTACCAAAAACGATCTTGGGTCGGCCCCGAGCAAAATGCGACTCCTCCTGACATCTCCGACGCCGTTCGCGTGGGCGAATCCAGATTCCAAATCACGCCGTAGCTATATAAAGCCGAACTCCCGACAGTTCGGGCGGCCGAGAATTTGCGGGATCGGCGAGGAACGCCATCAGGTCGCGGTTTTTTATTAGTTGACTTAACTATCAATGCCATTAAATAACTCCCGTAGGATGGCTGCAATGAAACGCTGGAAAAAGATCGCGCTGACAGTCGGGGGCTTGGTCGTGCTACTTGGCGGAATCGTAGCGCTTAAAGCGACCCAGATTGGCAGTTTGATTGGATTTTCTACGGCCATGGAGAAAGCCGGGATGCCTCCCTCTCCGGTGGCGACGGTCGTTGCCGTTCAGGCGGCGTGGGAGGAAACGTTGAAATTTACGGGCTCGATCCGGGCCGTTCAAGGGGTTACCTTGACAGTCGAGCTGCCGGGGAAAGTGCTTCGCATCGGCGTGGAAAATGGCGCGCAGGTGAAGCAAGGGGATGTGCTCATGGAACTCGATACCACACAAGAGCAGGCCGACCTCGCCTCCGCGGAGGCAGGCTTGCGTCTCGCGAAGCTTAATTTGGATCGGAACAAGGGCCTCCTCGACAAGCGCATCATCGCGCAATCGGAATACGACTCCGTAGCCGCAATTTTTGATCAGGAACAGGCAAAAACCGCGACCATCCGAGCGACGATCGCGAAAAAAATCATCCGAGCGCCGTTTACCGGCCGGGTCGGCATTCGCACCGTTAATCTCGGTCAAACGGTCAAAGCTGGCGACGAACTGATTCCCCTGCATTCCAGCGACCCGATCTACGTGGAATTTTCGGTGCCACAAACGCGGCTTGATTCCATTAGCGTTGGGCAGACCATTCGAGTGACCACCGACGGGTTGAAGATGCCGGTTGTGGGTCTGATCACGGCGATCAATCCGGTTGTGGAGGAAGCGACCCGAACGGCACGGGTTCAAGGCACGCTTGAAAATAAAGAGGGTCTGTTGCTCGCGGGGCTATTTGCGGAGGTGGAGGTTGTGCTTCCGGAAAAGGTGGATGTGGTGGCTGTGCCTATTTCCGCAGTGACCGCTGCCGCTTACGGCGATTCCATTTTTGTGATTGAGGAAAATGGCGACAAGCTGACTGCGCGGCAGCAGTTTGTGAAGCTCGGGCGCAAGCGCGGGGATTTCGTTTCTGTCACGAAAGGGCTCAACTCCGGGGACCGCGTGGTGAGTGCCGGCGCATTCAAGTTGACCAACGGAGCGCCCGTCGTTGTGAACGACGCCATGCAGCCTGAGGCGTCCCTCGCGCCGACACCGGAGAACCGCTAACCGAAACGGGGATCATCGGATGCAATTCACCGACATTTTCATCAAACGGCCCGTCCTGGCGATTGTGGTCAGTTTGGTGATTATCATCGCCGGGATCCAGTCGATTTCGTCGCTGAGCGTGCGTCAATATCCCAGACTGGAGCGCGCCACAATTACGATTAAGACAGCGTATATCGGGGCGGATGCAGCCCTCGTGCGGGGCTTTATCACAACCCCTCTGGAGCGCGTCATTGCCTCCGCGGACGGGATCGATTACATCCAGTCCCAGAGCTCCCAGGGGCTGTCCAACATCGAGGTTATTTTGCGGTTGAACTACGACCCGGTGAAGGCACTTGCCGACATTAGCTCGAAGGTTGATCAGGTGCGCGGCGATCTGCCACCGGAGGCCGAGGTGCCTATTATGAGCATCGAGCCGGCGGACGCACAGATTGCGTCGATGTATCTGAGCTTCAATTCGGACATCCTGACTCCCAATCAGGTGAACGATTATCTCTTGAGGGTTGTGCAGCCGAGGCTATCGGCGCTGCCCGGGGTTCAGCGTGCGGACATTCTCGGAGGCCAGACCTATGCACTTCGGATCTGGCTGCAAGCCGAACGAATGGCTTCCCTCAATCTCTCGCCTGGCGACATCCGCGAGGCCCTTCTGGCCAACAATTACCTCTCAGCCGTGGGGCAGACGAAGGGGCAGATGATGCAATTTAATTTAACCTCGAACACCGACCTGCGCACGGCAGAGGAGTTCCGCAAACTTGTGCTGCGTGAGAAGGATGGCGCCGTGGTGAGGCTTGAGGATGTTGCCGACGTCGAACTGGGGGCCGAAAACTACGATACCCGCGTGCGGTTCTCGGGAAAGGACGCCGTCTTTATGGGTATTTGGGTTATGCCAACGTCGAACTCTCTCGAGGTCATTGCGAGAGTTCGGGACGCTCTCGGCGATATCCAAGCCCAGCTCCCCTCGGGTCTTGTCGGCAGTGTTGCCTATGATAGCACGACCTACATTGAAGAGGCCATCCATGAGGTTCAGAAAACCCTCATAGAAACCGTACTCGTCGTTCTCATCGTTATCTATCTCTTCCTTGGTTCATTTCGCGCCGCCTTGGTTCCCATGGTGACGATTCCCGTGTCTCTCATCGGGGCAGTGTTTCTCATGCAGTTATTCGGCTTCACCATCAATTTGCTGACGCTCCTAGCCATCGTGTTGTCTGTGGGGCTCGTCGTGGATGATGCCATCGTGGTCGTCGAAAACATCGAGAGGCATCTCCAGGAGGGAATGGGAGCAATTCAAGCCGCGATCGTTGGGGCCAGAGAGTTGATCGGGCCG
>JBBRHN010000232.1:0-4656 GCA_038222685.1 Chthoniobacterales bacterium
TTTTCGAATGCGTCGCGGTCGCGGGCATTGGCGATGGCTTCTTCTTTGGAAATCTGCCGCGAGAGATAGAGACCGGTGAGATCTTCGTCGATGGAATGCATTCCGTCTTTGGCACCGATCTCAATCATGCTGACGGCTTGCTCCCATCGCTTTTCGCGAATGCAGGCGCGAACGCCAGAATTGGCGATGAGGATTTCGGTCGCGAGAACACGTCCGGTGCCGTCTTCTTTCGGAATGAGGCGTTGGGAGACAACGGCTTCGAGGGCGTTGGAAAGCTGAGCGATGATTTGCGGTTGTTGATCGCCGGGAAAGGCGTCGACCATGCGGTCAATGGCCTTGGGTGCGTCGATGGTGTGGAGCGTGGCGAGAACGAGGTGGCCGGTCTCTGCGGCAGTGAGTGCGGCACCGATGGTCTCGGGATCACGCATTTCTCCGACAAAAATCACATTGGGATCCTGCCGGAGGGCGTGACGGAGCGCCTCGGCAAAGGATTTGGTATCGCTGCCGACTTCGCGTTGTTTGACGACGCTGCGGGAGCTTTCAAAGACGTATTCGATGGGATCTTCGATGGTGACGATCACGCCAGTGAGCGAACGGCTGATGTTTTGAACCATGGACGCCATGGTCGTGCTCTTGCCGGATCCGGTGACACCGGTGACAAGGACGAGACCGCGTTGAAGCCCGCAAAGTCCAAAAATGGTATCGCGGTGGCCGAGATCGCCGAGTTCGGGGATTTTGTGCGGGATGAACCGGAAGGCGGCTTCGAGAACGCCGCGGCTGAAGTGCGCGTTGCCACGAAACCTCCCGACTTCGTCGATTTGAAGTGCGAAGTCCAATTCCCAATCCTCCTCGAGACGGGCGCGTTGTTTTTCGGTGAGAATGCCGAGAATCATCTCCCGCGAAAATTCGCCGGTAACGGGTTCCGTCGTAAGAGGTCGCAGCGAGCCATTGACGCGCACCATCGGGGGTGCATCGGCACAGATATGGAGATCGGAGGCTCCGGCAGAGACGGCCCGCGCGAGGAGGTCAATGAGATCGGGTGCGTTGTCCATCGTCAGCTCCCTGCCCCCGGTGCCGACGAGTGGACTCCACGCAGGGTGCGGCGGAGTTCCTGCGGATTGTCGCTGTTTTCGAGAGCAGTCTCTTCGTCGATCTTGCCGTTGCGGATCAATGCGATGATCGCACTCGCCAGCGAACACGATGTTTGCGGATCCCCTCGCGAGATGAAGCTCTGCAAGTCTTCCATCCGGCCTTCGCTAATGATGCGTCGCGACGAGCCGAAGTTGGAAAAATATTCGCATGCGAGCGCACGACCGCCGTCGCGGGTTGGCAAAAGCCGCTGACAAAGAACGCCGAGCAACTGAGCGGCGAGCGTTTTGCGAACGCTTTCGCGGTCTTCTGCCGGAAACAGCAGCTCGAGGCGCGAGATGACGTCGGAGCAGGTCGAGGCATGGAGCGTCGAGAGAACGAGATGTCCGGTCTCCGCCGCTTGAATCGCAGTGAGCGCCGACGTGGCGTCGCGAATCTCACCGAGAAAAATCACATCCGGATTCTGCCGCAACGAACGACGGAGCCCTTCGGCAAAAGACGGTGTATCGATGCCGACCTCGCGCTGGGTGAAAATCGCTTGCTTGGAAGTGAAGACATACTCGACGGGATCTTCAATGGTGACGATGTGCCGCGCGACCGTGGTATTGAGCCATTCGAGCGCCGCAGCGACGGTCGTCGATTTGCCGGAGCTCGTGGGGCCGCAAATGAAAATCACGCCCGACTTTCTCGATGCCCAGTCTTGGAGAAGCTCCACCGGCACGCCCAGTGTGCCGAGCTCGGGAACGTCGCTGCGAATACGGCGCAGCACGGCAGCTCGCGTCCCGAGTTGCGAGAGCAGATTGACGCGGAACCTTGTCCCGTCGGGCGTCGTCATCCCGGCATCAAAATCCACAGCATCCGCAGCGGCGCCACACGTGCTCCAAATGGCATCGAGATCGTCTTCGGAAATTGGCGATGATTGCACGGTCACAAGCTGACCCGAAACACGAACGACCGCCGGTTTTCCGAGATGAAGAATCACATCCGACGCACCGGATTCCGTCGCGGCGCGGAGGATTTCTGTGACGAGCGGGGAATTCATCGGAAGTGGCAAAACACTGTCACCACATGCCCGCGCGATGCAAACTTTGGTTTCAGCAAAACGCAGATCCGGGCACGAAACCGGGCTGCCGGTGCCGGCACGAGCGGGCTCGCGGGCTTGCCTAAAAGGGGTTCGCCGGATAGCGTGTTGGAGGAGGGCTCTTTTTCAGGGCTTACAAATCTATGGCAAATGCAATGGTGATCGGGATTGGCGGAGTGGGGTCGGTGATCGGGCAGAAGCTGCACGAATACGATTGTTTTGATCGAATTGTGCTGGCGGATTTGGATCCGGTTTTTGCGAATCAGCTTGCGGCGAAGACACCTAAGAATCGCTTTGTAGTGGTGCAGGCGAATGCCATGGACATCGATGGGCTGACGGCGTTGATGCGCCAACATTCTGTGACGGTGACTTGCAATGCGTGCGTGTGCCAGACGAACCATTCCGTGCTGGAAGCGTGCCTGCGGGCGGGGTCGCATTACATCGATATGGCGGCAGATATTTACTCGGCGCCGGGTGTGAAGAAGGCGGGGAAAAATTCGTTTGAGGCGGAGATTGAGAAATTCCACCAACCGTTTCTCGATCGCGATTTGGCGGGGATTTTGTGCATGGGAATGGACCCGGGAGCGGTGAATGTTTTCGCGCGATGGGCGATTGACCGGCTCGATTCGGCTTCGAGCATCCGGGTGCTGGATGCGGACAACGCGGAGGTGCGGGGGTATCGCTTTGCGGTGCTGTTTTCGCCGGAGACGTTTTTTGAGGAACTCGGGGCGGCGCCGTATTACGTGAAGGATGGCCGCGTCGTGAGTGGACGGCCGTTGGAGACAGAGGTCGAATGGGTGAGATTTCCGGATCCGATCGGGCTGCAAAAAACTTACGCGGTCGCGCACGAGGAGGGAGTGAGCTTGGGAATTTATCCGCCGTTTGTGGAAAAGGGCGTGAGGTATTCGGTGTTCAAATACAGCGTGCCGGACAAAGTGGTGAATATTTCCAAAACGCTGCAGCTTTTAAATCTTGATACATGGAAAAAAGTGCGGGTGGACGGGGTTGACGTGTCGCCGGTGCGGGTAGCGACTGCACATTTGCCGAAGCCGGCACTACTGGGCGCGACCGTCGACGGGTATTCGTGCGTCGGCACGGAGGTGCGCGGAACGAAGGATCGCAAGCGGGTGGAGTATTTTGTGTATTCGATGGACAGCCATCGCGACACTTATGAGAAATACGGATACTCGCTCACGTTGGTGCAAACCGGGATTCCGCCGGCCCTCACGGCGAAGCTTTTGGCTTCGGGAAAAATCACCGAGCGCGGTGTGATGATGCCGGAGGCGTTAGATCCCGAGGAATTGATGAACCAGTTCACGCGCGAGGGGCTACCGATTTTTGTGGAAAAACGCGAGGTCGAGCGGATTTAACGTAGTGCTCGAGGCGGCAGTCGAATCCGCCAAAATCAACGGCGCGTGAAGACTGGAGCGCGAGCGTCGTGTCCCGGCTGGCGGCGGGGATGGGATTGGCCAACACGAGGCGTCCGCCGGGCCGGAGCATTTTTTCCGCGACGGCAAGAAGATCGCGGATAAGGCCGCTGAGATTGGGGATGGGCACGCGTTTGCCGAGCGGGGGATTGGTGATGATCAGGCTGATGGAGCCGGGAGCGAGGTTGGCCGTTTTTGCAAAATCGCGAAAATCGCAACAGTGAAACTCCGACGCGACATGGAGCCCGGCCGCGGCAAAATTGTCGGCGGCAATCGCCACGGCCTCCGCACTGCGGTCGGAGCCGAGCACGCGACGGACGCCGCCGAGAAACCCGCGTTCGATGAGTTCGAGACCCGACCCACAGAACGGGTCCCAGACGATCTCGTCGTTCATCGGCCCGGCCAAGCGCGCCATGCAGGCCGCCATGGGCGGATGCGAAGCGGCGGGCACGTCTTGGCGGCGGTAGTGAAATCGCGGATCGGGCGTGAGGCGCGGACGGAGTTCGATGAGGTCTCCGTCACGCTGAGGCAGGATATCGACAGACCACGGCGCCTCGCTGGCGTCGTTGAGAATGTCAGGACAGCGCGCAAAGGCCGCCTCGGCGACCTGGTGAACAGCCCCGCGCTGGTGGCCTTTGTCCACAAATTCGAGTCGGTAGCGAAGGGGGCCTTGAGTCCAGAGGCGGAAGAGTTTTTGCGATAGTGGCGAAACGATGAGTTCCGCAATTTCGTCCGCCGAACCAGCCTGACCGAGAACGAAGGCGAGGGTTCCGAAACACCGCAGGGAATAGAGATCGGCCAGCGAAAACGGGGCGATGGCCGCGAGCGAAACGACCCCCGGGCCTATGTCGTTAACGCGAAATAGTCGGGACGCACGCGGAGAGTCGTCGACTTCGCTGCGGACGATTTGCTCCAGCCCGCGGCGACCGCGGAGGTGAATGCGAAGACCGCTGAACGCGGAAAGTGGAGCGTCCATCCGAACGATACTCGGTGCGGCTTGGCGGGCGACTCGGGCGCGGACTTTAAGTTCAGTTCGGGGCGTAAGCACGTCGGATTGAC